>DASUTR010000339.1:0-10215 GCA_036374535.1 Polyangiaceae bacterium | reverse complement strand
GTACGGTACCGGCGCGCGGGACTGCGTCCGCACGGGCGAGCTCTGGGCGGGAGCTCCGGCCGCGTTCGACGCTTTGAGCAACCGGCTCGCGAGCCCCGCCGCGCCTCCCACGACGAAAGAGCCCAAAAGGAGCCACGCGATCGTCGAAACGCGCAGGACCCTCTTTCGGCCAGTCTCCGAGCTCGGCTTCACGATGGCCTACAAACGTGCGGGGTGTTAGCATCCGCGCGGCGCAGGGAGAGCAGAAAAGTGCCTCCTCGCGACGCATTGTGGACGTAGAAGAAGAGCATAGCGCGCCAGCCGGGCAGCAGATGAAGCTCGTCAAGAGCTACCTCGCGTACGCGCGGAGGGCCATCATGGCGCGCAAGCGTGCGGCGTTCGGCACGTTCGCCGCCGTGCTGGCGCTCGTCTCCCTCGCCCTCGTCATCTGGCCGAGGACCTACGAATCGGAGATCCGGCTCCTGGTTCAGCGCAGCCCGGTACTCGACGAGGACGACAAGCTGAACCCGCTCGAGTCGGCCTCGGACGTGATCACGCGGCACGAAAAGCTCGAGGCGCTCGTCCAAGAGCTCGAGCTCGTGAAGACGTGGAGCGTCTCGCGACCGGCAGCGCTCCGCGCGAAAGACATCGTGCTCGAGAAGCTCCGCGGCAAGCCCTCCGACGCGGACGTTCGCGACGCACTCGTGTCGATGCTCGAGGGGCGTCTCGTCGTCAACGTCGATCGCAACATCCTGACCATCACCGCGTATTGGCCGGACGCGAAAACCGCGAAGCGCATCGTCGACGCCGCCAAGGAGAGCTTCCTCCAATCGCGGCACGACGCGGAAATCAGCGTCATCGAGGAAAAGATGTCCATCCTCGAGGGCCACGCGACGCGCCTCAGAGCCGAGATCGAGAGTATCGCCCGCGAGCTCGGGCGAGCCAAGGAGGAGAAGCGGGCCGCCGCCGAAAAAGCGGCTCGCGAGGTCACGCAGGCCGTCGCCTCACAACCCGCGCCCGTGCGGACCGCCCGGCGGCCGTCGCCGGCGCCCTCCGCGTCCGCGAAGCCCGCGCTGAGCGACGAAGATCTGGCGACTCTGAAGGAGGAGCTGGCGACGAAAAAGCAGAAGCTTTCCGAGCTCCAGACGCGCCGGAGTCAGCAGGTCCTGGAGACCAAGGGCCGGCTCGTCGATCTCAAGCTGCGCTTCACCGACGACCACCCCGAGGTGCGCTCGGCCGAGCAGCGCGTCGCCACACTTTCGAAAGTGGGGCAAGAGGAGGTCACGATGAGCGAAGAGATCAAGGCGCTCGAAAAGCGAGTCCGAGAGAGCAACCTCCTCACGAAGTCCGACACGGCGACGACGCCGCGCTCGGGCACGAGCGGAAGCGGCACGGCGACCGCTCCGGCGGCGGACGCTCTGCCTTCGGAGATTCTGCGGCTACTCGATCAGTCGGGCGACATGGATCCGGCGGTCGGCGCGCAGCTCTCGACGGCGCTCTCGAAGTACAGCGAGCTTCGCGGTGACATCCGCGGCGCGCGCATCGGCCTCGACACGGCGCAGGCCGCCTTCAACCACCGTTACAAGGTCGTCATGCCGCCCGTCGTGCCGCTCAAGCCGTCGAAGCCGAAAGTGTCGCTGCTGCTCGCGGCCGGATTCGCGGTCGCGTTGCTCTTGGGGTTGCTCGTTCCCGTGGCACTCGAACTCAAGACCGGCGTCATCGTCGAGGATTGGCAGGTGCACCAACTGGGTTTGCCGATGCTCGGAACACTGAAATTGCCGCCTCGCGAGGAGTGACGGCTTGACGGAGCCGAAAAGGGCTCTCACGATCGATCCGTGAAGCGGGTTGCGATCCTTGCCGGGTGCATCGCTCTCGCCGCGTGCGGAAGCGCGGGGAAGGCGCCGGCCGCCGACGCGCCGAGCGAGCCCGAGCCGTCGTTCACGAAAGCGGAGCTCGCGGCGCTCTCGACTCTTTCGCCGGTAGAGCTGCCCCCTCCGCCGGCCGACGCGAGCAACCGTTGGGCGGACGACAGCGCGGCCGCCTCGTTCGGAAAGGTTCTGTTCTTCGATCCGCGCCTCTCGGGCGAGCTCCTCGACGGCGACAACGACGGCAGCGCCAACGCGCTCGGCCGGAAGGGCGAGACGGGCAAGGTTTCGTGCGCCGGTTGCCACCTGCCGCCCGATTTCTCCGACACGCGCACGATCCGAAGACAGATCTCGCTCGGGGCGGGGTGGGGCAAGCGCCGCGCGCCGTCCGTGCTCGACGTGGGCCACAGCAAGCTCGTCATGTGGGACGGGCGGCGCGACGCGCTCTACAACCAGGTCTTCGGCGTCATCGAGTCGCCCGTCGAGATGAACAGCTCGCGCCTCTACGCCGCGAAGCAGATCTTCGAGCATCACCGCGCGGCCTACGAGGCGCTGTTCGGACCGATGCCGCCGCTCGACGACACGGCGCGGTTTCCCGCCCTGCTCGCGAACGAAACGGGATGCCGCAAGCTCGACGCGTCGAACAACTGCATGCAACCGTTGCGCGGCGCCCCCGGCGACGGCGCCGAGTTCGACGGCATGCGCGCCGAGGATCAAGAAGCCGTCACTCGCGTCGTCGTCAACGCCGGCAAGGCGCTCGGCGCCTACCAGCGCCTGCTCACGTGCGGACCGAGCCGCTTCGACGAGTGGATGCACCGCGACGACAAGGCGCTTTCCGTCTCCGAAATGCGGGGCGCGGCCTTGTTCGTCGGCAAAGCCGGCTGCATCACGTGTCACTCCGGACCGTTCTTGTCCGACGAGAAGTTCCACAACGTCGGGTTGAAAGCGGCGATCGTCGCGACCGCGTTCTTGAACGCCAACGACCCCGGAGCGTCGGTCGGAATCGAAGGGCTCAGGACCGACCCGCTGAACGTGCAGGGCCCGTACAGCGACGGCGACGACGGTCGCATTCCCGAGCCGACCGCCGAGCTCCTCGGCTCGTTCCGAACGCCCAAGCTCCGCTGCGTCGCCATGCGGCCGTCCTTCATGCACACGGGGCAGTTCACGACCCTCGACGACGTCGTCTCGTTCTTCAACCGCGGCGGCGACATCGGCGGCTTTCAGGGCACGAAGGAAATCCACGCGCTCGGGCTCGACGCCCGCGAGCGCGGCGACCTCGTCGCGTTCTTGCGGGCGCTCGATGGCCCAGGCCCCTCGAGCAGCCTGTTCTCGCCCACGCCGGCGGAACCGTGATGCGCGGAGCGCTCGGCAAGCTCTCGTCCCGCCTCGTTCACGCGGTGCGCGTGGAGGTCGGGGCGCTTGATTTCCGGCAGCTCGGCGTGGGGCTCGTGTCGCACGGCTTGCCACAACTCTCGTTCAACCGAACGCGCACCAGTCTCCTGAAAGCGCTGGGCGTGCCCATGGGGGCGCGCTGTCTCGTCATGGGGCCCGTGCACATCACCGGACAGGGCGACGTGCGCTCGCTCCTTTCGTTCGCGGACGACGTCGTCATTACGGGCCCGCTCCACATCGATCTCGGCGCCGAGGTTCGCGTTGGGGGGCGCGTGTTTCTGGGTCACCACGTCGCGCTGCTCACGGTCGATCACGAAATCGGCCCGCCCGAACGGCGCTGCGCAGCGCGAAAACACGGGCCGATCCACATCGGCGAAGGCTCGTGGCTCGCGGCTCGCGTCACGGTGCTTCCCGGCGTCACGATCGGACCGGGCTCCGTCGTCGCCGCCGGGGCCGTCGTCACCCGAGACGTGCCACCGAACACCCTCGTCGGCGGGGTTCCCGCCCGTCCGTTGCGCTCCCTCGAACCAGCGCGCGAGGATTCTCCCGCCGGTTCGCCCGACGGGCGCGACGAACGGCGCGCGGCGTCCCCGGCCGTCTGACGGATCCCGATGAAACGCTTCCTCATCATGAGCGTCCTGTTCGCGACGTTCTGGATTCCGCTCGCGCTCGCGCGTAAAGAGGGAAGCCTGCGCGCGCTGCGCTCGGTTCAGAAGCGCTTTCTCGTCTTCTGCGCGGTCTACGTCGTCACCATTCTCTACGTTTTGCCGCGCATCTGAGCGCCGGCGACGGCAGTCGCCGGGGGCGGCCACGCTCCCGAAAGCGACGGCAGCCGCGCCGAAAGTCCGATGGCGACGCCGAGGAGCGTGTTGACGCCGATGTGGTTGAACCCGACGTCGCCCCACATCTGAATCGTGATGATGATCATCGCGATCAGGCTCGCGAGCGCGGCCGTCCTCGCCTTCGGGTTCTCGCCGAACCAGCACGTTCGCCCGTGGAGGTAGGACGCCACCGGCACGACCTGCCAGAGGCCCGCGAAGCCGAAGATACCCGTGAAGGCGAGCGCGCCGAGCAAGCTGTTGTGCGGGAGGTAGCGGTACTGCGGGAAGATGCTCGCGATGTCGTACGCCATGACCTCTTCTACGTACTCGTGACCCCAGCCCGTACCGAGGAGCGGGTTCGTCTTGAGCGTCTTCATCAGGTTGTAGTTCTCGATGTCGCGCATGACGCTCGAGGTGTCCTGATTCGAGCCGAACATCGTGGAGATCGACCCGACGGGCTTGAAGATGCCGGACGGGTTGCCCCAGCCGACCACGACGTAGACGACGAGCAACGGCGAGAGCGCGAGGGCGAGCTTCGTGAGCCCGCGTTTCACCTTTCCCGCGGGCATGAGCAGGTAAACCATGCCCGCGCCGACCGCGACGCCGAGCCAGCCGATGCGCCGTCCGTTGAGCGCAATGGCGGTGAACACGAGCACGGCGGTGAGAGCCGCCCAGCCGAATGCTTTCGGCGTCCGGCGTTCGAGCGCCGCGATCACGGCGACGTAGAGACCCGTGACGAAGAGCACGCTGTCGCAGTGATCCGTCAGCGTGGGCAGCGGCGGGTCGTGACCCTTCGCGACGCTGAAGTAGAAGACGAGCAACACGAGGCAGCGGTAGAGGCAGGCGAACAAAAGGACCTTGCCGAGCGCCTCTACGTCTTTCAACGTTCGGCACGTGTTCGCGACGAGCAGCGCGACGAACAGCCCCATCACGAACGCGTGAAGCTGCCAGATCGTCTGGTAGGCGCTGCCGCCCCGGAGCACGCCCCACACCCAGAGCGCGGCGAGCGCGGCGAAGGAGAGCTGAATCGAGCGCACGACGGCGCGGATGCGACCCTTCGCTGCGCCGGGCAGCGTCAGGGCGAGCGCCAGCATCAAGAGGGCGTCCCACGGAACGATGTGAATGCCGGGCAGGCCCTTGAACAAGAACGTGCCGAGCGTCGTGAGCGGAGTCGACCACTTCCCTTCGAAGATGGTTCCTTCGACCTCGGCCGTCAGCGAAAGCCAGATCAGCACGAAGACGAACCCGCGCTTCACGCCGGCGATTCTCGCGAGGATCCCGTTCTGCCGCAAGGTCGCGCCGCGATCGACGGCGGAGCCGCTTCCGCAGCGTTCGTCACCATGGTATGGCGGCGATACGATGAGCCAAGAGCCCCTCAAGATCTCGGTCGTCATCTGCACGCGGGACCGTCCGGATACGGTAGGCCAGGCCCTCGAGAGCGTGGCCGAGTGCGATTTTCCGTCGTTCGACGTGCACGTGATGGACCAGAGCACGACGAACGCCACGCGCGAGATCGTCGAGAGCCTCGCGCAACGCTTCCAGGCGAAGGTCCGTCTGAATTACCACCACCTCGAAAAAGCCGGTCTCTCCCGGGCGTACAACGCAGGGGCGCGCGCTTCGGGCGGAGCGCTCATCGCGTACACCGACGACGACGTCGTCGTGCCACGAGATTGGCTTTCGCGCATCGAGCGCGCGTTCGACGCCGACGCCAATCTCGGACTCCTGTTCGGGCAGGTCCTGGTTCCGGACTCGCTGAAGGACGTCGCGCGCGACGGCGTCGTCGTCCCGACGTTCATCATCGAAAAGCGCGAGCGCTTCGCCAAGGGCGAAGGCTTTCGCGTGTGCGCCATGGGCGCCAACATGGCCATCCGGCGCTCCCTGCTCGATCGCGTCGTCGGCTTCGACGAAGCGCTCGGCGGCGGCGGGCCATTGCGCTCGTCGCAGGACTTCGACTTCGCCTACCGTACGTACGTGTCGGGGATGGCCGTCTTGCTCGAGCCGGACGTGAAGGTCGATCACTACGGAACACGCACGGAAGCGCAGTGGCCGGCGACGCTCAAGGCCTACGGCATCGGCGACGGCGCGTTCTACTCGAAGCACATCCGCTGCGGCGACGTGCACGCGCTCTGGTTGTTCACGCGGCGGCTCCTGCACATGGGCGCGCGGGAAGCCAAACACCTTCTCACGAAGGGCGAGCTCAAGCGCGACCAGTACACGCTCAATCTCATCGAGGGCGTGCGGGAGGGCTCGAAGTTCGCCGTGGACCGTCGCACGCGTCTCTACCGCGAGACCGAGCGCGGGAAGATGACGGTCACCGACGCGAACGCCGTGACGGCGACGCAAAAGTCCGATCGTCGCGTCTGAAGTTCGTCCTACGAGCGCCCGCTCGAGGGACCGCGCGCGCCGCGACCCCAATGATTCCGAGTGGGTCGGCCGCGCGCTTGACGGACGGTGGCAAGGGCCGTAGGGCATGATGCAGGGCGTCATGCGCATTTTTCGTCGATCAGCTGTCGTGGGGGTCGTTGCACTTACGGTGCTTTCCGGGTGTGGGTCCGAGGCCAAGCCGGGAGCGAAAACGCCAAAAGGCAACGGGCCGAACGGCCTGCCCACGGTCCCGGGCCAGCCGGACACCTCGGTGAAAACGGCTCTGCCGCCGCTTCCGAGCTTTCAGCGGGTCACGGCCTCGGCCACCGGCGACAGCGTGAGCATCTCGGTCGAACCCATCGAGGGCGCGAGGGACTACCGCGTGTACGTCTTGCCGCCGGACAGCGCGGTGACGGCCGGGGCGGACGGCGCCGTTACCGTCCGGAACGCGGTGTACCGCTGCGCCGGCAATCGCCAAACGCCGCGCATCGCGCAAGACGGCAGCGGCAAGCGGCAGTCCGAGTCGTTCTTCACGCTGGTCGACGGGCAGGAAGTCAACGGCCACACGCGAACGCTCGCGGACGCGACGCTCGGCCACGTCTACGTGACGCCGGGTTCGGGACGCATCCCCGTCTACGCGATGGGTGACCCGAGCTCCGACGCCGACAACTCCTGCTACTGGCAGCGGTGGAACGAGTCGCGCGTGAAGCGCTACGTCACGGCCGAAAGCGAACGCGCGGATCTCTTGCGCAAGCGCTGGCGGGACGACGGCGTCGTCTTCTACGTACCCGCCGCGGCCTCGGAGCTCACGAAGCCTCTCTACGGAGCCGAGGGAGGGGTCTATTACGTCGACGGTCCGGAAGCGAATTCCCGGAACGGCTCCGTCGCTTTCAACGTCCTTGCGGCGCCCGACCTGCCGGCCACGGTTCCCCTCATGCGCGTGTTCTACGACAACGCGTGCGGGCGCTCGCACGACGAGCTCACGGCGGGCGTGCCGCGGTTCGAGCGCGCGCGTTTCCAGGGCGACGCGCTGCCGATGTTCGACCTGCTCTGGTCGGGTATCACGGGCGAGACGACGCTCGTGGTCGAGGCGCTCGACGCCGGCTGTCCGTACCAGGGGGTGCTCGCGTCCGCATCGAAGCCGGCGGGCGGCGGCGGTAGCGTCGATTATCCGGCGTTCATGACGCTCGACGAGATGCACGCCGCGTCGTCGACCGGCGAGGTGTTCGTCAACGGCCAGCACCCCGCGACGAACAAGCCGCGGCCGATCGCGCGCTCGTTCGTCAAGATCTCGCCCGGGCCGAAGCCGGCCATGGATTGGTTCGCCGGGTTCGGCCCGGACGAAGCCGTACCCGATTTCAACGCGCTCGGTTTCAACGCCCCCTGCGACGATCCGACGAACCCGACCTGCACCGGCGAGCATCGTCAGGTGTCCGACTACGCCGACATCTCGCTGTTCGGCGCGGAAAAGAGCCGCACCACGATCGGTACCGTGTTCGGGCAGCTCTGGGTGACGTACGCGGACATCGAAGCCGACGTAGCGGGAAAATTTCGCATGACGCCGACGACCAAGGCCACCATGTCGGCCTCGTCGTACCTGCACGTGACGATGGAGGTCGACGCGTTCTCGACCGCGCGCCGCTATCCGCAGATCCTGGTTTCCGAGGCCGTCGCGCCGATCCACGGGCGCATGGAGAACGTGAACACGATCGTGCTCCAGACGTTCACCGCCGGCATGCCGAACTGGCCCGTCAACTTCGACCTCGAGCTCTGCAGCCGCCGCGCGTGGGAAGTGAACAACCAGTGCCCGACGAGCCAGCTCTACGAGATGCCGGGCAGCGGCGACCAGGGCGGCGGGCTCATGCCCATTCCCGAAGCGGGCGAGCTCACGGGTGTCGATCGCTCGACGAAGCTCGACGCGTTCCTGTCGACGGCCCGCGCGTACCTGTTCATCGACGGCAAGCCGTTCGGCTGCGTCGATTTGCCCGCGAGCGGCGTGCCGGCGGGCCAGGTCACGGTCACCTTCGGCGACGCGCTCTACCACTCCGGCGTCGACGAGGTGTTCTCGTTCCATCGGGAATACCAGCAAGTCTTCGCTCGCCGCCACTTCGACAATCTCGGTTTCAAGAGCGGCGTCGAAGGCCCGGCGTGGGACGAGGCGCGCTTCCCCTGCTTCCCGCCGAGCGCCATTCGCGGCTGACGATCCGCCGGGGCGGCCCTCGCGGTTACTCCCGAGCGCGCAGCAGCCGCCCGATGTGCTCGACGTATTTTTCGAGCGGCGCTCGCTCGCTCGTGCGTTCGTACGCTCGCTCGGTGAGCGCCGCGAGCTTCTCGCGATCGCTCAGGATGGCTTTCAGCGCTTCGCGGAGCGCCGCCGCGTCGCCCGGTGGCACGAAGAAGCCGCTCTGCCCGTCGTCGACGTAGGTCATGAGACCTTCGGTGCGACTCGCGACCACGGGGCAACGCATGCGCGCTGCCTCGTTCACGACGCTGATTCCGCACGAACGAATCGAAGGGCGAAGAGGCACGACGACGGCGAGCGCGCGGGCGTAGAGCTCGCGGAGCTCGGCCTGCGTAAAGCGCCGGACCTGGACGTTCACCGGTTTTTCGCCGGCCTCGAGCCCGTAGCTGTCGTGCGACCACGGACTCCCGGAAGCGATGACGATCGGCACGTCGAGCCCGCGCGCTGCCTGAACCAGCGTGTCGTAGTCGCGAAGCTCGAGACCGGCGGCGAAGAAGAATGGCCCGGCGGGAACGAAATCGGGCCGCTCGCCCGCCAGGTTCGAGCGGTCGAAGAAGCGCGTGTCGACGGGCTCCGGAGCGAAGGCGATGCGCGAGCGCGAAACGCCGAGCTCGTCTTCGAGGTAACGTTCGTAGGCGTGCGTGCGGCAGACGAACGCGTCGATGCTCGCGCTCGCGAGCCGCACGAACGAGCGATAGATCGCGCGGCGCGCCCGCGTGCGCCCGTATTGCAGCGACTCGACGCGCATCACGAGCCGGGGTCGCCCCGGGACGAAGCGCAGCAAGACCCCGAGCGAGAGGCCCACGTCTTCGCCCGTCGCGAAGAACGCCTGGTGGTCGCGCGCCTGGAACAGCAAGCGCAGAGCCAGGGCCTCGCTCATGAGCCCGAAGCGCTTTCCCAGCGTTTTCACGACGAGGCCGGTGAGCCACTCCGAACGAGCGCGCTCTTCGAGCCAGGCGAAATCGTAGAGCTCCGCCGGGAGCGCCGCTTCCATTTCGAACACGTCGACGCGAGGCTGCTCGTTGCGCGCGATCGCCGCGCGCTTCGATCCGTCGAAGCGACCGCCCACGATGATACCGAAGCGAGGAGCTCCGTTCATGCCGTTCGCCGCATCTTACGCAAGATCTTCGCCTTCGCCGCCTCGACGTGCTCCGGATTGACGCCGCCGAACGCCCACAGCGCGACGGCGTAGCCCGTGAAGCTCACCGGCGCGGCGAGCCAGGGGTTCAGGCCCGCGTGCGCGAGCGCGAGACCCACGCCCAGCATGACGACCCCTGCGGCAAGCGCGCGCAAAAGATTGATCGCGACCTGTCGATTCAGCGCGCCTTTCGGCACGAGAAAGAACGCCGCGGTGAGCATCCAAATTTCGCTCACGACGCCGGCGACGTTCACGCCGAGGCCGCCGTTGCCGTAGTTTCGCTGAAACCACGGGATCAAGATGGGATCGAGGACGCTGCTCGTCACGACGCAGAGGAGCTGCACGAGCGCCCAGGCCCGCTGGCGCCCGGCGGCGAGGATGGCGCTGCCGAGCGGCATCGTGATGTAGAGCAAG
>DASUTR010000338.1:0-16369 GCA_036374535.1 Polyangiaceae bacterium | reverse complement strand
GGCGTCCATCTCTCGTCCACGACGGTCTGGATCTCTTTCATGCTCGGGACGCGAAAGCCTCGTCCCCGAAGCTCCAGGTTTTCGCAATGAGCCTGGGCCTCGGTGAACGTGTAGGTCTGCTGACTGGGTCGGCGCTGCCAGACCAAGCCAGTGCCACGATCGAGCACGGTGTCATCCGGAGCTTGCCCCTCGATGAGGTAACGGGGCTCGGGCGTCACGCTCCGCACGTGGTTGCGCACGCAGCGCGCGCGAGAGCCCTGCACGGCGATACTTCGCTGAACGCGGACACTCGCTCCGTCCGAGAAGAAGAGCCGCCAGTCATGCTCTTCGTCCCGCGAGGACGTGTGAAAGGTCCACCCGTGGTTGTCTTGCGGCTCCGGAAAGTCGGAGAAGCTCGCCGCGTCGATGGCCGGATCCCTGCGCGTGAAATCCACGAGGCTTGCGGCCTCGACGCGCGTCGGCAAGCGCCAATCGCAATGGCCCGAGACCTCGGAATCGGCGCAATAGGCGACCGCCTCCTCGAACGAATATTCCTCGTCTACGGGAGAAGCACTTTGCTGCCACATCAACCCCGTGATGCCGTCGATCACGGCATCGGGTTCGCGGGTGTCGTAGCTCGACGGGTTCGGTCCACCGCTCGCGGGCGGGTTCGGCATGGGCCAGTTTGCCAAGAGGTGCTCGGGCTCCGGATTCGGCAGCGCACCCGTACACGGACTTCCGCCCCCGCCGCCGCCCATACCGCCGGTGGCGGAGCACGAGCCCGCCGTCGCACACCCGCCCTTCGGAGACGCGGACCCGCCGCTGCTCTCGCCGCCGCAGCCCAAGGCCGTTGCGGCGAGGTAGAAGGCCCATCCGCGCAGCGTCATCGAGTCATGATTACCATTGCAGGGCGTCCACGTGGACGCCCTGCAAGGTGCACGCAGCAGAATTCGACCCCGATCTCCTGGCGCAAGGTGTCGGCCGAGATTCCCGGCCGTGAGCGAGCCCGGCTATTACAGGAGGTTGAACCCGAAATTGGTCACGGTGTTCTCATCGTACTGGTAATAGCAAAGGTCGTTCCCGATTCCGCATTTGAAGAATGCGTCTCGCCCGAACATCGTCGCCTCGTGCGCGTACGTCACCATCGACGGCATCGACATCGCTTCGTGGACCGCCAGCTTCGTGCACCAGAGTCCGGAGACGACGATCGCGTAGAGGTCGTGATCGGTCGCCCCGGTGAAGTAGCCGTACTGGTTGTGGTCGGGCGGACTTGCGTTGAACGTTGGGCTCCCCTCGCCGCGGCACGCAGTGGCGGGGTCCAACGTGTACCAATCCCAGTCGGAGCTCGCGGTGTTGCCGAGCTTCATCGACGAGCCGAATCGCCCGGCAATGCACGTCCCGAAGCCGCCGGGGCAGCTGCCGGCGTATAAGCCCGGCGTACCAGTCGGATAAAAGCCGCTGTTGCCGTTGGTCCTGTAGCTCGTGCCGGATGGTGCTTCCCGCGAGCGCACGGCAACCCAGGCCTGGTCGTCATTGTTCGCGGTGCCGCGCCCGGTGATGTAGTAGTCGTCGCGAAGGGGGTCGTAGAGCGCCTGAACGGTGTTTGCTGACCGAATCGTGGCAGTGCCCGCGGCGTTCGTGACCGGATTCAGGGTCCGCCCCGAGCCCGCGTGCGAGTCCCAGGTGTGGAGAGTATTGTCGGGCTGGCGGATGACGACGCTGTACGTCGGCTCGTCGGTGTCGGCGCTCGTTCTCGTGCTGGCAATCACGGGAGCGCCTGCGATGGGGCCGAGCGGCACATCTTTCGAATAGGTCCTCGACGTAACGTCGTCGAAGAGAAGCCGATTGAGCTCGTTACTGGTGCTCCGGTAAAACACGATGACTCTTTCGGGCGCGCCACGCAGTAACCCCGCCGTGGGCACATCGGCGCAGTCCGATTCGAGGGAATAAAACGTGTTCGAGTAGAAGGTTCCACTGCCGTTGTCGATCCCGAGCCTCAGCCGGTTGTCCGTCGTGCAGAAGAACACCCACAGGCGCTCCTGGCCGGCTGGCGTCTTGAGCTTGATGGCCGAAACGGAGGGCTTGTCCCGGCTCGTTTCCAGCGCAGCTTTCGTCGCAGCAATCCCGCTCTCCGGAGCTCCGAGGTCGTCTTGTCCTTCGGCGCCGCTACAAGCGACCAGCATCGAAACCATGAAACCCAAGCTCGCGTTGCGCATTGGTTCGTGCTCCCGGCGATTCGCTTCCGGACATCGGACAGCGTCGTCGTGCACTCGAACCTATGCGCGCCCAGCAACACCGTCCATGGTCAATTGGCCGACGCGGGGCCGCCCTGCGCCGGCGGATTAGAACGCGTAGCGATGAACCGTGAACGTGTAGTCGCTCAGCGTGGGTCCCACGTCCGCTGCGCCCAACACGGCAAAGTGCGTATTGCTGACGACGACTTCCGTGTAGTACTCGGCGCCGAAGGGCAGGGTCCATGCCGGCGTCCCGTCGGAATAGTACGCCACGAGGTGCGGATTCGACTCCTGAGGAAGAATGTTGGGCATGACGATCAGGGAACCCCCCCCGGGGATCTCGTGGATCCCGAGCGGCTCGACCGCAAAGACGTGCGCGTTTCGATACGCGCCGTCCTTCCCGAGCCCAACCGAAAAGCCGCTCCCGTAGCCCGGCGAGAGGCTCAGTCGCACGTTGCTTTCCGAGCCCGGATCCACGTCGAAGCTTGCCGTGAAATGACCCTCGACATACACGTTCTCGCCTGCGGAAACGGTAGGAGTATTCGAGTAGCTCGCGGCAACTCCGGGTAGCCAGAACGTTCGCTCCGTCCCCGACGGTTCGAAGCCCGCGACGAACATGCCCCGCTCCTCGTCGAGCGAGCGGCTGCCGAGCGACGCTGCTTCCGTATGCCGGCCCGCGACCCACACGCTCGAATCCGCGGCCACGGCGAGCCCCGTGAAGAGGCGCTCGCCGTTGCCCGAAATGATCCGATCCCACACGAAGTTGCCGGATGCGTCGAACTTCACGAGAAAGGCGCCGCTGCTTGCGGCCGCCGTGTGGAGGGACGTCGCGGGACCGGGATCGAGATCGATCGTCCCGTCGAAGGTTCCGCTCGCGTACACCGCGCCTGCCGCGTCGCCGGCGAGCCGCTCCACCTTCGCCTGGCCACGGAGATCGCGAGCCCAGACGAGAACACCGGCAGCCGTGAGCTTGCTGACGAAGCCCGACCCGCTCGTATCCGCGAGGTGCTGATCGACGCCCGAGCCGGGATCGAGATCCGCCGTTCCCAAGAAGTTCCCGGCGACGAGCAGCGTTCCATCGCGTGCGACGCCCGCGGCGGTGATGAAGTCGTCGAGCGAGCCGCCGAACGTACGAGTCCAGGCGTACGCACCGTTCGCGTCGTAACGTGTGACGTACGCGTCGAAATAACCCGCGCTCGAGCGGACGTCGCTGCCGGCCGACGCGTCGAAGTCGAACTCGTTGCCGAAGTGCCCGGCGGTGAAGAGCGCGCCACCGTCGATGAGGCGCATCGCCACGGGCGCCATCGGCAGCTCGATCGACGCGAGGGCGTCCGGGAAACAAGCCGTGCCGTTCGCCTCGCAGTCGACGCTCGTGCGGTCGCAGTTCGCGAAACCGGCGGCGCACCTCGGCGGCACGCAGCCGCTCGCCGACGAGCACTCGGCCACGGCGTTCGCGGCGCCGCAGTCGTCGCGCCCGCACGCGCCGCAGTTCTGGGGAGTCGTCAGGGCGGTTTCGCAACCGGCCGCTTCCGTGCAATCACCGTAGCCGGAGTCGCAGGGACCGATGCGACGGCACTCGCCGTCGACGCACTCGCCGTTCGTGTGTGTCGTGCAGTCGTTTTCACACGCTCCGCAGTTGTTATCGTCGGTCTCGAAGTTGGTGCAAGACGATCGGCACCGGTCCGGAGTCAGGCCGTCGCAGCCCGTCGAGCAGTGCAAGCCGTTCGGTCCGAGGGTGCAAGCGGGTGTGCTCCCGTAGCAATGCGTATCGCAGCTTCCGCACGTGTTGGTCGCGCGCAGATCGGCCTCGCAGCCATCGAGCCAAAACGCCGAGCAGTGCGCGTAGCCCTCCTCGCAGTCTTCCGGCGTGAGAATACATCTCGAATTCTCACATACCGGGTGCGCGTCCGGCCTCACGTTCGGAAGCTGCAGGCAATCGACGGCCCCACACGGAACGCTCGCCCTGCCGCCACGTCCTCCAGCACCACCGGTCTGGAAGCCCGCACCGCCGCCGAGCGCGCCAAAGCCGCTACCGGCCATGCTTCGGCCGCCACTCCCCGAAAGTCCACCGCGACCGCTTCCGCTCCCCGCAGCGTCACCTCCACTGCCGCCCATGGGCTCGCCGCCAGAACCCTGACCGCCCGGCGCTTCGCCCGCCGCGCCGTCGTCGTCATCGCCACGCTGCGACGATTTGCCCGAATTCCCGCAGGCGGCAAAACCAGCGAGCAGGCACCAGGCTCCGAACACCACCAGCCGTTCCACGAAGGTACGTTGCGCGAGCCCTCTCCGACTACTCACCCGAATGTCGTCCCGCGCTCACGAACGGAGCCGACGACGGGTCAGCCACAATACGCAGATTTGCGAGATATTCCGCTGAGCGGTGGCCCTGGCGCCACGCTACCCCGAACGATTCCCCTTCCCCGCGCGTGAGCAGCATGCCCCCGCGCGCATGGGAAGCTCACAGACAGCTTCGCGGGTAGGCTTCGCTCGGCAAGCAAACCTTGGGGGGCGCACCGCCGCCGCAGCCGCAGACGCCCGAGGCGCAATGGGAGTCCTGAAGGCAAGGGAACCAATTGTCCACGTTGGAGCAGGTCGTGGTCTCGCTCGCGGCCAGGCAGTGGAGCGTGGTTCCTCCGTTGCAGCCGCAGCGACCCGACTGGCAGTCCCCAGCGTCCGTGCAGTCGGCGCCCGCGGGCTTCTTGCAGGTCGCCGCATAGCTGGTGTTGGGCAAGCAGACGGATGCGCCGGTCTCGCCGTCGCATCCGCACACGCCCGACGCGCACTGCGAGTCGGTGGTGCACGCAGAAAAGTTCACCGTCTTGCACGTCGGGTTCGAGCCCGCCGTCGCGCACGATCCGCATTTGCAGTTGTTGGACGAGCAGTCGTTGTTCGCGCCACAGGGCGCACCAACCGGCGCGAGACAATTGCTGCCGGTGCACGGGGCAATTCGGCGGTCGTAGTCGGCGATGTACGTCCACCAGCTGTTGCAGGCGTCGTGGCTGTTGCCTGCGACGTGCGGGAGATGGCTCTGGTAGTAGTTTTGATATCCCCACTGCGTGCAACCCCAGGCATTGCAGTTCGAGTTCTGGGTGGCTCCGGTGAGGTTCGGATAGTTGAGCCAGTCCGCGGCGCGGGTGGTCACGAAGGTGGTGTTCGAATAGTCGTACCCACCCGATGAGGTGAACGGCTCGTGCGTGTTGCCGACGCTCGCCTGACCGGGAAACTCTCGATTGAACAGGCTGTATTGGCGCCAGACGTTCTGCGGATCTTGGGTATCGTACCAGCGCCCCTTGCCCACCATGATGGACAGGATGCTCTCCACCCGATGGTTGTAGGAATGCTGGGCGAGGGCAGGCTCGACCGCGAAGTTATAGCCCATGACCCAGACGGTCTTGCCGCAGTCGGGAATGTTCTTCGTGCGATAAGTGTAAAACCAGGGGTCGACGATGTTGTCGGCGTAGGGAATGGCGTCGGCGGGAACGCGGTAGGCAAGCTCGTCGAGCCCCGCGTTGTTGCCGGCCCATACCCAAACTTCCGTGAGATTGTCCTGCTGCACTCGATTGCAAACGTCGAAACGTTGGAAAATCGCGTTGTAGTCGGCGCTCCCGTCCGCGAGTCGAGCGGGATTGTCGTTGACGTACTCCACGCCCACGAGCTGGTAGTTCACGAGCCCGTGGGAATTTGCTCGGATCGCGTTGGCGATGGATATCGTCGTAGGTACGGGATTCGAGGCGTTCCGGGTCGCGTCGTCTCGCTTCGTCGCGGGATGGTAAGGATCGTAGACGACGAGGAGCACCTTCGACGCTTTCGGTGAAGACAGGCACGCGCCCCACGCGTCCTGGTCCGCCGACGCGGTCGCGGATTCGATGGTGAGCGTGCTGTTCGCCTTGTTGACGCGCGCGCGATACTGACCGAGCGCGGGGTATCGCACGTTGAAGTAGGTGGCGCTCTCGGAGAGCTGCGCGCTGCTCGGGACCGACATCGGCGTCGAGGTCGCGGCGAGATTCGTGTAGCGCCTGGGGTTCGTGCCCCAGCCGTTGAGCTGGTTCGTCTCGGTGAGAATGCATCCGTCCGATCCGCTGACCATCCAGGGCTGGGACACGCTGTAGGTAACTTGGTAAACGTTCGGATCGGCCGTCGGCTGCACGCGTGTGGCGGCGTCGAGCCCCCACCCCGTGGCGCCGCAGTGCAGGTAGAGATAAGTGCCGGGACCAAGCAAGCTCTGCTGCGCGGCAGCGTAATCATCCACTGATTCACCGCCGCCGCACCCTGCGAGCAGGGACGACACGAAGGCTAGTGCGAGCGTACAGGAAGATTTGGACGGCATCATGGGAGCTCCCGTGGTCACGAGCGTGGCACCACAACCACTTCGAGCCCCCGCGGCGTCAAACCTTCGATCGGCATTCAACGACACGAACGTCGGCGGCACCTACGGTGGCTAGCCGACGACGGGAAAACTCCGCTCAAGGCGGCGTGAAGCCGCCCGTGGCCGCGACCACCTGCCCCGTTACCCAGCGCGCGTCCTCCGACGCGAGGAATGCCACGACGTCGGCGATGTCGTCGGGCAGTCCGATCCGCCCGAGCGCCGTTCGTTGAACGAAGACCGCACGCGTGGCGCCGTCGGCGTTCGCGCGGAACGCGTCCGTCTCCACCGGGCCCGGAGCGACGGAATTCACGGTGACGCCCTTCGGGCCGAGCTCCTTGGCCCAGACGCGCGTCATCGCATCGAGCGCGCCCTTCGTCGCGGCGTAGACCGTCGCCCCCGACAGCGCGTGGCTCGCCACCAACGAGCTGACGTTGATCACGCGTCCACCGTCGCTCGGAAGATGCGTGAGCGCGGCCTGCACCGTCGCGATCACACCCTCCACGTTGGTCGCGAACTGCGCGCGAGCGCGCGCCGGGTCGATCGCTCCCATCGGCTCGAGCTCGATCATCACCGCGTTGTTCACGACGATGTCGAGCCGTCCGAGCTGCTCGACCGCGTGCTCTACGAGACGCGTCGCCTGCGCGGGATCCGCGATATCCGCCCGAGCCACGAGGGCCCGCGCCCCGGCGCGACGCACCCGCTCCGCCACTGCCTCCGCTTCCTTCTGCGCGTTGACGTAGTTCACGACCACGTCGGCCCCGTCCGCGGCGAGGCGCTCCGCAATCGCGGCGCCGATGCCCCGCGACGATCCCGTGACGAGAGCGACCTTGTCTCGTAGCTTTCGCATTGCATCCCCTCCGTCACATCGAGACGGCCATGCCCCCGTCGACCGGGATGCACGCGCCGGTGATGAATTCCGCCGCGGGCGACACGAGAAAGGCAACGACGCGCGCGACGTCTTCGGCAGTTCCCGTGCGCCCGACGAGCAGGCGGCCGTGGACCCATTTGCCGAACGCCGCAAGCGCGTCGGGCGAGAGGCGGAGCTTCTCGAATGCGGGCGTTACGATCGCCGACGGAGCGACCGCGTTGACCCTGATGCGTCGTGGGGCAAGCTCGGCGGCGAGCGGCGCCACCATGGCCAGCGTGGCGCCCCGCGTGGCCGTGGCCACGGAGTAGTTCGGTACGCCGACTCTCACCCCGAGCGCGCTCATCAGCACGACCGAGCTTCCCTCGCGAAGCAACGGCAGCACCTTTTGCAGCGTGAAGAACTGTCCCTTCACGTTGACGGCGAAATTGTCGTCGAACGATGCCTCGTCGACCGCCTCGACCGGCTGCATGGGCCCCACGCCGGCGTTCAAGAACAACGCATCCAACCTGCCGAACCGGGTGCGGATTTCGTCCGCCAGCGACTGCGTATCGGAAAGAACGCGAGCGTCGGCACGCACGACGACGACGTCGGGCGGCAGCGTTTTCCTCGCGGCCTCGATGCGCTCGGGATTCCGGCCGGTCACGACGACGGCATGGTTCTGCTCGTGCAGAACGCGTGCGGCGGCGAGCCCGATACCGCTCGTGCCGCCGGTGATGAGAGCTACGGGACGTGATTCGTCGAGCGAGGGCATCGTTCTCCTTGCATCGCCATTATGTAGCGATTGCTACTTAACTAGAGTTCGCACCTCGACTCGTCAAGATCATTTTATAGTAAACGCTATTAAAATATTCGAGCCGATTGGTCCCTCGCCGGCGACGCGTTACGTGGATCTACCCTTCGCTCAGGGTGGCGTCCCAAGCCCGCATCGCGCGGTCGACCGCTGCGTTCAGCGCTGCACGCGAAGCGCCGTCGCGCGCCAGAACGGAGAGCCCGTTGACGAGCGCGGTCACGAACGCAGTCACACCTTCCGCGTCCGTTCCGCGCGGGAGGTCGCCCTCCCGAATCCCGCGTCGGATGCGCTCGCCGATGCTGCGGTACGAGGCGAGGCGCAGTCGGTGGAGGTGCTCGCTGGCGGCCGCGCCGTCCGCGTCGTCCGCCGCGCAGTTGAGCGCCCCGAGCACGAGCATGCACCCGCGCGGCTCGCCGGCCTTCGTGATCGCCGCTACGGTGGCCCGCATGACCCCTTCGATGGCGTCGCGCGTCGAAGTTCCGGGCGCTTCGAGCGCGCAACGTCCCGCCTCGCCGGTGGACCGCACGTAGAGCGCCACCGCCTCCTCGAATAGCTTTTCTTTGGAACCGAACGCCGCGTACAGGCTCGGCGGCGAGATTCCGCCCATGGCTTCTTGCAGGTCCGCGAGCGTCGCGCCGGGGTAGCCACGTTCCCGGAACACGCGGACCGCGGCGTGAAGTGCCTCGTCGCGGTCGAAGCTTCGTGGTCGCCCGCGCGCGCGGGGCGCGGCCTTTTTCATAACGTTTACTATAAAACGCGCATCCGCCCTTCCGCAAGGCGGGGGTCGCGCAGCGCCGGGACGGCAACGCCGAAATCTATTTGTAGCGCTCGATACAAAAAGCCATTGCGCTCGAGGCGCTGGGTCGCTATCAATGTAGTGGTTGCTACATTAATGCGATTCGCCGCGCACGCGCCGAACATCGGGGCCGAGGACGGCATTCGCCGAAGGAGCAGAGCATGTCATCCATCTTGTTGGCCGGTGGAACGGGAACCGTGGGGAGAGAGGTCGTGAAGGGGCTCAGCGCGCGCGGGTTCGCGCCTCGCGTCCTCAGCCGCGACCCCGAAAAGGCGCGCCATCTCTTCGGTGCCTCGATAGACGTCGTGCCAGGCGATCTCGTGCACCCGGCGTCGCTCGCGGATCCGTTGCGCGGAGTCGAAGTGGCCTACGTCGCCACCACGCCGGGCCCCGAGCTCGACGTGCAGGAAAGCAACTTCTTCGAAGCCGCGCGCGCCGCCGGCGTGCGCCGCGTCGTCAAGCTCTCGGCATACGGGGTGGAGGAGGCCACCGACCGCATTCACGGGTGCCACGCCGCGAGCGAACGGCGGCTGAAGAGCTCCGGTCTCGGCTACGTGATCCTAGAACCGGTGATGTTCATGTCGAACCTGCTTTGGGAAGCCGCGACCATCAAGAACGGCACCCTTGCATCGACGTTCGCCGACGGGCGCATGAGCTTCGTCGACCCGCGCGACGTGGCGGAGTTGGCGGTCCTCGCCTTGACGAGCCCCGAGCAGGGGGACGCCGTCTGGGCATTCGGGGGCCCCGAGGCGCTCTCGTACGACGACGTGGCCGGCACCTTCAGCCGTGTCCTCGGCCGGCGCGTCGAGCACCTTCGGCTGGACGATGCCGCATTCCGGCGGGCGGCCGCGCAACTACCGGAGATCGTCCTCGAAGCAATCACCTCCTCTGCCGTGATGGCGCAAGAAGGAAAGTACGAGGTGTCGGACCGATTGGTAAACGACAAGCTCGGACGACGCGCGCGTAGCCTCGAGAGCTGGGTCGCGGCTCATCGAGCGGCGTTCACGGACTGAGCGCGGAGCCGCTCGAGCGGCGGGGCCGAGCATCGCCTGCGCTCGGCCCCACTCGACTGGACGTTCCGGCTATTCGATCCCGGGCTCGCCGCATGCGGCGAGCAACAGCGACGACACGGCGAGGCGAGCGCCTTCCGCAGCGCCGCAACCTCCGCACCGCAACCGTCCTGTCACTGTACCTTGATGCATCGACCGTTGTGTTTGACGCTGACACCCGCTCTTGCCGCAACACAAGCGCTCGTGTACGTCTTGCCGTCACAGCCGCAAACCGGAGCGACCTCGGTGGTACAAACCGCGGGTCGTGGAGCGCAAATCCCAGGCGCCGAACAGGCGCTGAGCTTGCAATACGAACCGACTCTGCAGTCGTCGTTCTTCGTGCACCCTAGCTCGATGGCACCTTCCTCCGACGACAGCCGCGCGTCATGAGACGCCTCGCTGTCCCCTTCCTCGAGATCGGCCGTGCCGCAAGCGACGGTGGTGGCGAGAACGTTGGCGAGAAGAACTGCGAACAATGAACGCATGGAACAATCCTCCTTTGGACGACGGACGTCCTTTCGACGCCGCCGGGCTTCCGACTTCACGCTCAGTGATAGGTCACTTGCAGCACGGGACGAAGCTCGGCCAGCGCGTTGTTCGACGACGCGAACGCAACGTTGTCGGCGACCGCATCGTTGTCGTCGTCGGTGCTGAACGCGAGGCGAATTTGCGTCTTGCCCGTTCGATTGATGGCCCCGAGTGCTGCCGTCGTGAACGCACCCGTCGTCGGCTTGCTGTTCTGGGTCGGCACCACGAACGACGGAATGCCCGCGGCGACCGTGGCTGCGGTCGCGAAGTCCCCTGCCGCGAGGGCCGCTGTATTGAAGGTTCCGCGCTTCACGTCGCCTCGAAGCGTCTGGAGCGTCGCCGTCGAGCCCGAACCACCGACGCGCGTCAGCGTCACGCTGGCCGAAAGGATGGTCGCGCCAGCGGGGATGAGCGACGTATCGAAGGACAGGATGGCGCGGAGCTGTTGCCTGCTCGCAGTGTCACCCACGAGGAAGTTCGCTGCCCCTGCGTCGAACGCGCCTCCGGTGTTGGCGCTCTCCGAGGACTCCGTAATGTAGCCATCTTCGCCCAGGATCGAAATCGAGGGGAAAGGCGTGGGACGGGCCCCGTCGAAGACGGACTGGATGAAGGCCCACGACACGTCACCGACGGTCTGGTTCGAGTCCGACGGCTCGCGTGAATCGAGCACCAGTTTCAGGTCGTGAGTGACCGGCGCATCGAAGAAGGACGGCACGATGTCGTTCGCGAAGAGGTGCGTCTGAAAGTCTTCGTTGGCCGGCTGTAGCTGGCCGACTGCCTGGCGAAATGGGATGGGCCAGATCGCGCTCGGCACCGCGTCGGTGATGAACTTCCAGGGTGAGTACTGGGCGAAGTAGGTCGCGCTGTTGTTGAAAATCGTGCTCGCCAGCAGCGGATGGTTGGTTTGCATGGCGCTCCACCGAAGCAGCGCGCCATCGTAAATGACGCACCCTGCGAACCGGTCCGGGAACTTGGCGGCGAACTTCGCGGCGCCGAAGCCGCCCATCGAATACCCTTCGATGATGCGGAACTCCCGCACGCCTTCGGTCAGGTAATGCGCGTCGACATAGGGGATAATCCGTTGGATCACGTCCGACTCGGCGGGCTTCTTTCCGTCGAAGCTATTGGCCCACCAGCTGTCGGAATAGCCGTCAGGAAACACGATGATGACGTCTTCGACCAGCCCTCGCGCTGCAGCGGCTTCATGGCTCGCCGGGATCGAGATAACTTGGTTTCCGTCGTGAGTACCCGTGATCCCGTGGAGATGATAAACGACCGGGTACCGTCTCGTGCCGCTTCGATCGTAGTTCCGCGGCAAGTAGATGCTGAACGTGACGGAGGTCCCTGGGGGCTTTACCTCGCACACGGTGCCCTGGATTCCGGGTCTCGGGCCACAAACCTCCTCGGCCGCGAGACTCGGAACGGCAAACGTGCTCAGCACCCCGCCGACAGCCGAACTCGCGAAACACTTCAAAGAACGAATCCTCATTGATGACGTCATGGTGCTTCGGCTGGAGCAAAGATCGCACCCGCGCTCTGGTCCCTTCGTGGCGCCTGCGCCGCGGTTTTCGTGTGTTCGAGTGCACGCCCACCGCGGACTCCGCTGCACAGGTCTCGCCGGCGGTCCTCGGGCCCTGGCTCGACGAGCCCATCGTGTCCAGACCTGTCCCACCCACGGTCGCGCCGGCCCCAGGGCCCGTTTTCGCAACTTCGTTAAGATTTCGACTGAACAAAATGCCACAGCCACGAGGCCGCAATCCCGATGCTACTCCGCGATCCCATGAGAGCATCCTGGCTGCTGATCTTTGTCGCGGGCGTCGGCTTGAACGCCTGCAGCGATGAACCGAACTGTCCCGAAAGCGGGGGCGGGCAGAAAGCGGTTACGGGCGCCACGTGCAGTGGCTCGACGCTCACCTACGAGAATTTCGGCAGGCAGTTCATGGAGACTTACTGCACGGGCTGCCACAGCAGTAGCTTGAGCGGGGATGACGAGCGCCAATGCGCACCTTCCGGTAAGCACAACTACGACACGCTCGAGAAAATTCTGGGCGATTTCGATCACGTCGACAGGTACGCGGCTGCCGGCCCGAGCTCCGTGAACAACGTGATGCCTCCGAAAGGCGAAAAGATACCGACCGAGCAGGAACGGCGCGATCTCGGCACGTGGCTAGCGTGTGAAGTAGACAAGCTGCCGCCGTGACGGTGCGGCGTTCGGTGCGTTGGTCTGCCTAGTCCCTGTCCGGCAACCTGTAGCCCTCGACGAATGACGGACCTGCGTCCGATCCGCAGCTGCCGACGTAGATCATGCCGTCGCGCACGGTTGGGATCAGATACCGCTCGCCGCGTCCCCTTAGCTGAATGCGCTCGACGATCTCTCCGTCGCGCACGCGGATGCCAAGCAGGTCGCCTTTCCCGGACTTGCGTCGCTCCGCCGCCACGTCTTTGCCGTTCCTGAAACCGAACACGTCCACTACCCACGCGATGCGCTCGGCGCCTTCACCCGAGATCGCGATCCGACTCGGGTGCGAGCGGAACCTGCGCCGCGCTTCTT
This sequence comes from Polyangiaceae bacterium, assembly GCA_036374535.1. Classification (GTDB taxonomy): domain Bacteria; phylum Myxococcota_A; class Polyangia; order Polyangiales; family Polyangiaceae; genus PMG-095. Next base: position 3,208 of record DASUTR010000338.1, on the reverse strand, counting down.
CGCTGCCGAGTCTCGGCGCACGCCACACCGGCCGCAGCCGCACGTCGTCGCCGTCTTCCTCGATCGCCAGCGCAACCACGCCCGCCGGATGGGTCGCGTCGTACATGAACGTCGGCACCAGCACCAGCAGCCCGTCATCGACCTCGAGCACGTTCGGCTGCGTCACGATCATGCCGGTCCAGCTGCGCTGGCACGGGTCCTGTTTCGTGCCGCACGGATCGGTGACTTTCTGCCGCGCCAGCATGCGCCCCATGTGCGCGGCATCGATCACGTACACGTGACCGTCCTTGGACGGCTGCACGTATACGACGCGGCCACTCGGCAGCTCGACGCGCGCCGGTGCGTTGGCGCCGAAGTCGTAGTCGAGCTCGGCGTAGCACTCGTAGAACGACAGCCCGTCGCAATCCCCACCCTCCGGCCGCAACGGCGGATCGCCCCCGGCCAAGCGCGGGACGAACAGATCGCTGCACGACTCCAGGCACTCGCGCGAAGGATTGATGGGATCGAAGTCCGCGCACGCGCGCTCTGAACACCCGGGGTCGAACCGCAGGCCGCGGCCCATGCGCAAGAGCCCGTTGGCGTACATCCCCTTCGTCAAATCCAGATGCCCGTTGCCGGTCGGCACGAGCACCTCGTGCCCATCGGGCGTCTCGAAAATCTGTGGCCCGGCCGGCGTCCACACACCGCCGCCACAGACCATGTCGTGCATCCCGCTGGTGCCCTCTTCGCCACAATCGAGCTCCGGCGTCGTCAGCAGGCGCGCGGAGATCGCGGCGCCGGGCCCATCGGCACGCCACCGTTCCAGATCGATCTCGAACACCCAGCCGTGCCAGGGCTGAATGTCGCCCTTGTTGCCTGCGGCGATGTACACGTGCCCGAGCGTACCGTCCCCCGGCATGTGCTGAAGCGCTCCGCGCACTAGCTGCGTGGGCGGGTTGAACGTGACCATGCCTTCGCCGAGCGTCGCGGGCAACCCGCCCGCCAATGTTACCGGGGCGAACGCCCGGTCGAGCTGCCGCGCCTCCAGATCGAGCGCTGCCACCAAATGCTCCTGGCGCGACGGCACGTTCGCCAGAGGGTCCTTGCTCACCGACGGATCGAAACCGCCGTACGCGATGAACACGTGCTGACCCACGCGCACGGGTGTCGCGACGGTGAAGGGCAACAGCCCTTTACCGACCGGGAGCGCGACGCCCCACGCTTCATCACCGGTCTTGAAGTCGAGCGCACTCATCCGCCCCCGGCCGCCGGTCACCAGCAAGAACGTCTCACCCCGGGACTCGACCACCAACGGCGACGCCGAAAAGCAGCCTAAAAGCTCCTTACTGAGATAGTCCGGTTGGTGCGCCGGCTCGTCGCAAGACCGGCAGCCGACCCCCAACGCGGACAACGCAAGAATCCAACCCTGGCATCGGGGAAGCATGACCGCCGGACTATAACTCCACCAGGTCCTCGAACGAGGACACGCGGCGCGATCCTGGATCCCTCGTGCCACGTTCCGACGGGCAACGCTCGCCGGGGTTCGACGAGCAACTCGTCAAGCCGGTCGACCTGACGAGCCTCGAGCGCGCTAGATGCTCGTCCCGTCGTCGGAGTAGCTGAAGAGCTTTTCTCCCCGAAGTGCGTCGTGCTGTTCGTCCGCACATGTCCGAGCATGTCCGGACGGAGCGCGTCCTGGAAGAGACGCTCGGGACACGTTTATCTTCTCCGGACGCAAATGGTGCACCATCCGCCGCCGCCCGGCGTAGACGTTCACGGCACGTGTCTTGCTGTCGAGCGCGCAGTGTCGAACCTGAGGAATAATCAACGATGAAGACGAAGATGAACGATTCGCGAATCGTTTTCGGCGCCGCGTGGCTCGCGCTCGGGTGTGGGGACCCCTCGCAGCAAGGTGACCCGGAAATCGGCGCGGATGTCGCGCCCATCACGGGCGGTACCCTCGTTCCGTACCACTTTGGGGCGAGTGCGTCGGCGGTCAGGCTGCGATACACGGACCGATTCGGGGTCGAACACTTTTGCAGCGGGATAAAGGTTTCCTCGACCGCGTTCTGGACGGCGGGGCATTGCGCGGACGACTACGGCGTCGGTGACTCCATTTCGATCACCAACCGGCTCGACGGGGCGTTCTCCGGCTCCGGCTCGTACACGAGGACCATCTCGGCCGTCGCCGCCCATCCGTCTCTCTGGAATGCCTACAACATGCTGCCATTCGGAGGCTCTCCTGCGTACTACGACGTTGCCCGATTCACCGTGAGCGCCAGCACGCCCGATATTCCGTCGTACTCGACGACCGACGCCGCCTGGGTCGGTCCCGATCAGACAGTCCGTATGGTCGGGTACGGCTGCGACGTCGAGGACGCGTCGCACTCGGGAAGGAAGCAGTTCGCGGACTTCGTCCTCGAAGATCACGACGAAGCAGCCGCTATCGGACAGGGTCTCGCCGCCTACGTGCACGACATGATCGACGTGGGGGACAGTCCTCAAGGTTGTGATGGCGATTCCGGCGGGCCCGTCACCCAATCGGTCAGCGGCACGCAGAAGCTGGTCGGAATCGCAGTGCGCGGTGGTAGGGGCTACACGGCCTTATCGCGCTACAGCAACGTTCGGAACTGGCTGGCCTCGCCCGCCTTCAACCAGTTCGAGTCGGGCTTTCAAGGCTTCATCTTCAACCACACTACGGGTCGCTGCATCTCTCGCGGGCTGCCGAGCCATCGCGAAGGAAACTGCGACGGCCGTGACCAGAACTTCGATTTCCAGTCCTGGCGCTTGGCGGACTCCGGGTCCGCGGGTTCGTTTTATCTCGTCAACGGCTCGAGCGGAAAATGTCTCGATCTGGCGACGACGGCGCTCGGATCCCAGTTGGTGGACAGAACGTGCTTGCCGACGTCCCAATCGAACAACACACAGCGCTGGAGGTTCGACGCCACGAACGACGCGGACTACCGGCGGCTCGTGAACACCACGACCGGCCATTGTATCGCGCCCTCGGCACCATCCTCGTCGAGCAGCGTGCTCGTTTCGCAGACGTGCTCATCGTCCTCGCCGACGTGGCGCCATCAAGCGTGGATGATGACGCGATGATGACCCACCGTTGCCTCGAATCATCACCCACTGTTCGACGCCGCCGAGCTCGAGCGCGTGAATCTCCGCGACGCTACCCGGAGCAGGCTCGCCGTTCGGTCCACGAAAGGGTTTCGCCTTGCCGAGC
>DASUTR010000337.1:0-2732 GCA_036374535.1 Polyangiaceae bacterium | reverse complement strand
GTGCTCGTTGTCGTGGTCGTCGAGCATCGGAACGTTCGCGCCCACGTCGGCGAGGACGTCCGCGTAGGGTTGGTCGCGCGTTCCTATTCTTTTGGGAGTTGATCCGTTTCCCCGGACGGATTGATAGGGACTATGCGGCGTTGGGTTTCGTTTCGCAAGCTTCGAATGCGGTGGGCGTGGCGTAGTTGAGAAGCGAGTGAGCGCGACGACGGTTGTAGAAGATCTCGATGTACTCGAAGACGGCGCTGCGCGCGGTCGCTCCCGTCGCGAAGGCGTGATCACGGACGAGCTCTTTTTTCAGCGTCGCGAAGAAGCTCTCGGCGACGGCATTGTCCCAGCAATTTCCCTTGCGGCTCATGCTCTGGCGCATGCGATAGCGCCAGAGACGGCGGCGAAACGCGCGGCTCGCGTACTGAGAGCCACGATCGCTGTGGAAGATCAGTCCCGGCGGCGGGCAGCGCTGCTCGACGGCGGCGTCGAGCGCTTCGCAGACGAGTTCGGCCGACATCCGCTCGCGCAGGCTCCAGCCGACGACCTTTCGCGAGAAGAGGTCGACGATCACGGCGAGGTACATCCAGCCCTGCCGAGTTCTGAGGTACGTAATGTCGCCCACCCAGACCGCGTTCGGTCGGTCGGCGTCGAAACGCTGCTCGAGCAGGTTCGGCGCCACCGGCAGTGCGTGGTTCGAGTCCGTCGTTGCCTTGAATTTTCGTCGGCTCTTGGCGCACAGCAAGCTCTCGCGCATCAGGCGACCGACGCGCTTCCGGCTGACGTGGACGCCGCGCTTGGTGAGTTCGTCGTGGATGCGGGGCGCCCCGTACCGGCCGTGAAACTCGGCAAAGAGCGCTCGAATGAGCTCGAGCAGCTCGCCGTCCCGACGCTCGTGCGCCGAGACCTGCTCGCCCTCCCACTCGTAGTACGCGCTCACCGAGACCCCGAGCACGCTGCACATCGTTCGGACCTCGAAGTTCGCCTTCTCCGCGAAGATGAAACGGTAGCTGTCTACTCGTCCTTCGCGAAGAAGGCCGCGGCTTTTTTTAGGATGGTCTTCTCCATCTTCAGCCGCTCGTTCTCCTTGCGGAGCCGCCGATTCTCATCTTCTAGCGTCTCGCCGCGGTCGTTGCGCTTGGCTATGTCCTGCCGGTCAAACGTCGCCGCCCAGCGGTGCAGCTGGTTGGTCGGCACGCCCAGGTCGTCGGCTACCTGCGCCACCGTGCGCTCGCCGCGGTTGCGCATCAGCCGAACCGCGTCTCGCTTGAAATCCTCGGTGTACTTCTTTCGATGCTTTGCCATGTTCCGGACTCCGAGAGCCTACTGGCTCCGTCTGGGGTCCGGGAAATCGGATCAGCTCCAAAAATCCGGTCGACCCTGGGTCGCCAGCGGCGCCTCGTTCAATCGCATCGTGAAGTAGCGGAAGGCGGACGGGCGCGGACGCCAGCGCGCGCACGTCGGGTAGGCACGACGTGCGCCGCCCGTCTCAATCCGACATTACGGAGGCCAGCCTGCCGCGCTCAAACCGAACAATTGGCTGCCGTTGGTCGCACAGGTGGCAAGGTTGAGGTTCGCGTTGTTGACGCCGGTCGGGTTCAAACACGTGCCCGAAGAGACGTTTTTGAGCTGGAAGCCCGAGTACATCCAAAGATACGAATTCGTGCCCCCGCACGGCCCGACCCGGACCTCGCTGCTGCCCCACCAGAAGGCGCATTCGCCGGATTCTGGCGAGCTCGGATTTGCGTTTCGGATTCGGACCCGGCCGCCGCCCACGGCCTCGAGGTGCCAGCGTAAGGACGTCTGCGAGCCGTTCGGCACCGTCGTCGACTCTTGGAGCCTGACGGGAGCACTGCCTGCGGGGCGCGAGAGGCTGGTCTGGAAGTCGACCGAGCGAATGACGTTGTTGTTCCAAAACGCGAAGGGACCGTCGTCGTAATAGAGGTTGAGGGAATACGCCCTCGTTGAGCCGCTCACCGATGAGCCAATCTCGGGGGCGCTCGAAGCGAAGACGCCCTGCGTCCCGCTGGTGATCGGAATCAGCCCGCGCAGCGTGCGGCTGGTTGAATAGGTGGCGCCGTTGAGACCCCTTCCGCCGATCGAGGTGGTGACCCAAGGGTAGGGCGTCGTGACCGAGGCGGACGTCAAACCCGTGCCAGAGGAACCCGTCACGCTGCGCACCGGAACCCTGGAGGTAATTCCGAATTCGAACGCGGCCTGGCGGTACACTTTGACGGCCGCGATCGCGCCGTTGGACGTCCTGCCAGTGCCAATCCAAGAGGTACCATTGGAGGCCGGTCGCGACTCCGTCAGGTAAGCAGACGCGTTTCCCAACATATTGGCGCCGCCTCCAACGAGCGCCGCGGACGAAACGGGCGTCGTCGTCAGCGACGGAGTCAACGAGTCGCCCGACGTCTCGTCGACCCAACCCAGGCTGGAACGTAGCTCGGATACCGTAAAACCGAAGACCTTGAGGCCGATCGCGTAGGCGCGCAGCTTGTGACTCGTGGCGCCGTTCGAGCGGGCAGCCCAAGCGACATACTAGCTGGAAGGAGGGTTGCTCGTGGGATTGACGGTGCAGGTTTCGGCGCCCGCCCCGAAGTTGGGATTGAGGTCGCTCAGTACCTCGGGATACGGGAAGCTGCCGCGAAGCTTCGCCGCCGTGGAGCCCTCGGACTGGTAAGCGATTTCGGCGCCACCTCCGACCAGCAACCAGTCTGGGTCGACCGCGCAGAGTACGCAGT
>DASUTR010000336.1:0-5466 GCA_036374535.1 Polyangiaceae bacterium | reverse complement strand
CGCTCGGCCGTTTCGCGCCTTTAGCCGACTCGGCGCCGAGCGCCCCGAGATTGAGCGCGGATCTCTTGTGGATCATCGGGCTCCTCGTGAGCTACGCGCCGTGGGTGTCCTCGAATACACCGATCTTCGGCGGCACCAAGCATTGGATCACCGCGTACCCGTTCCTGTGCCTGCTCGCCGGGCACGGATTTTCGCTCGCCGCGCGACGGCTCGGATCGCTTTTCGCCGCTCTCGGAGCGACCATTCCGCACGCCCGCCACGTGGTCCCGGCGACGCTCGCCGTCGTCTGTCTCGTCGGACCGCTGACGATGACGCTCCACTCGCATCCATGGGGCCTCACCTTCTACACGCCCCTCGTCGGCGGCGCGCCCGGCGCCGCGAGCCTGGGTCTGAACCGCACGTTTTGGGGTTACACGACGGGCGCCCTTCTCGACGAGCTCAACGCCCGAGCCGATCGTCCCGCGAGCGTGTACGTGCACGACACGGCGCTCCAAAGTTGGGAAATGCTCGCACGCGACGGCCGTGTGAGCCCGAACCTGCGCGGCTCACTCGCGATCCACGGTTCGCGACTGGCGCTCTACCACCACGAGGCTCACATGCGGCGCGTGGAGTACGAAATTTGGGTCGACTACGGCACGCGCGCACCCGTCGCCATGGGCGTCTACGACGGAGTGCCGGTCACGTGGCTCTACGAACGGCCGCGTCGCTCGCCACCCTGATCCGCGGTCCGGCGTGGCCGTCGTCACGAGGTTTCGGCGACGAAGCAGAAGTGGCGATTGGCCGCCGAACTTGCGCGGACCGAGATCTCGACGTCCGCCGTGCTGCCCGCGACGTCCTGCGTCGGCAGCGTGAAGGCTCGAAACCCCCATTCGTCGTGGTGCTCGTGCTCGCCGAGCGAACGACCCTGCGTGCTGAACTCGATCGTCACCGGCTCGCCCACGCCGTCGCGAAACAAGAAGTACGAAAGTCCCGCCCAGCCGCGAATGCGCACACCGAGCGGCACGCCTCGGAACCGCAGGCGCAGCTCGCCCCGATCCGGCGGGTGCGCCCAGATGCAGCGCCGCGGCAGGTACTTTTCGTCGTCGATGACGGTCACCCCGACGAACGACGCTTCACCGCCGGGGCACAGAAAGCGCTCGCGCGGAAATGTCACGTGACCGTGCAGGCCGCCCGCGGTGACCGGCGCGCGCGGGGTAAACGCGCATGGTACCTCTTGCTCGCCCGCGACGACGGCGACCTCGAGGGACTCGGGCGCCACGTGCTCGATGAATCGGTACTTCGGCACGACGGGAGCGGGGTTGTGGAGCACGCGCAGCGTGAAGCGCCCGGCTCGTTCTTCCGACGCCACGCCCCACGAACGCGTCTCGTCCGCGCGCGCGCCGAGCGCGGAGATTTCGAGCGCCCGCGGGAAGCTCGACGCGTCGGCGCGCGCCACTTGATCGAGCGGGAACGGAGCGTCTCCGAGCGCATGTCGCGCAACGGGCTCGGCCCACGCGGGCGCGACCACGAGCAGATCGTTCGGGCGCTTGAGGCGGCGGACGGGCTCGACGAGCTCGCGCCATTCTTCGACGCGCGGCGCACGGCGCGCGAACACGACGTGCAAAACGAGCTCCCCGATGCCGAGCGCGGGAACGAGGAGCCAGAGGTATCGGATGCGCGACATCGAGCGCCTCCGGAGGGAGGCTAGATGCCCATCGCGTAACCGATCGACGGCTGGAACACCACGTTCGGGAGCATCACGTTCAGATTGAAGACGAACGCCGACTCGTTCGAGAACATGTACATGAGCGTCAGCGTGGGCCCGAAGAAGATCGCCCCGCCCTGGTGGTAAGCGTCCAGATCGCGTTCGACGGCCGCGCCGCTCGTGATCTTCGCGTCGATGTCGGCCTGAACCGTGTCGTTCTTGCAGTCGGCGACGGCGTCATCGACCATGTCCGGATCGCTGACGCCGGGGGGCGCGACACAGTCGACGATTTTCGTGCCGATCATCGTGTCCACGTGGGCATAGCCGGCCGAAAGCCCGAGGTACGGCCGGAAGCGATTGTCCTCGGGCTTCTGCCGCAGGCTGTACAGGGCGCGCGCCTCGATGTGAATCGGGCTGAAGTCGTCCGGAGAACCACGGAACGCCCAGCCGACGCGCGCTCCGAACATGAAGCGCTTGAACACGAAGTCGTAGGAGAGGAGCGCGCGCAGCGTCGCCAGGTGCAGCCCGGAAGCGACGTTGCCCGCGTTCACGTCGTTCGGGATACCCGTGTAGACGTTGCCGCCCTTGTAACAGGCGTAGTCCTTCGAGTCCTCCGTCTCGCCGCCGCACACGCCCGTCGCTTCGCGCGTCATCGACAAGTCGAGCCCGAAATGCAGGCCTATCCAGTGCGTCTTCGGCGGACCGAGCCGGTTTGCGAGCTCTTCGGCCGTCGGATAGTGGCAGGTGCCGTCGCTGCACTCGCCCCCCGAGGGACAGTCCTCGGCCGTGTCGCATTTCGGCGCCGTTTCGCAACTTCCACCGATGCACGCGAGGCCGCTCTGACACTGGCTGCTCTCGGCGCAGCCGGCGCCCCACGCGCCCTTCGCCACTTTGCCCTTGGCGGTGCCCGGACACACCGCGGTGCCGACCATCTCGGCGGGGCACTCGCTCTTCGAGAAGCAGCGATCGGGCGGCTCTTTGTTGGGGAGCGCGGGCGGCGGCAATTGCGACGACTCGACGAGCTTGATGTTCATGGGCGCGGTGTTGCGACCCATGCGCGCGACGACCTTGCGCGCTTCGTTGCGCGCGAAGACGTAAACCTTGAGGGTGCCCTTCGTCGAAGTCGCAGAGCACGGAATGGTCCCTGCCCAGCCCGCTTCTCCTTGCTCGAGCTCGACTTTCTCCCACTTCGAGCCGGCGCCTTCGAAACGATAACGAAGTTCCACGCCGGCGACTTCGTTGTCCGTCTGACAGATGATCGGAATCGGCCGGCGGGTTTCGACCTCCGTCACCTGCGGCACGCAGTCCATGCCCCGAACTTCGAGTTCTTCGGCGAGGACGATCTTTTCTTGCGCGAGCGCGGGCGAAGAAATCGCACCGCCCGCGACGACCACGAGGCAGAAAACGAGCCAGCGCAGCACGGGACGAGCCTCGACAATCGAGCGTTCCAAGTCAAGCAGCGAGAACGTTTTCTGCGGCGCTTCGACGACACCGTACCTTTTCACCACGCTTGCTTCGTGCGCGCGGGCACAGTACCGAAAACTCTTTGACCATGCCGCGAACGACGCGGAGCCTTCTGTTGGTCGCGCTCACGGCTCTCGCCGGGTCGCTGCCGTTCACAGCGTCTGCTGCGCCGCCGCTGTCGCCGGCCGTCCTGGCGAAGCCCAAGCCGAAGCCCCCGCTTCAGGGAAAGAAGGGCATCGCCGTCGGCACCATCGCCGGAAAGCGTGTCGGCAAGGTGCGCCAGCTGATTTTTCAGCGCCTCAAAGAATCGAACGCCTACGAAGTCGCCGACACGGAGGATCTCAAGCCGGGCGACAAGAAAGCGAACATCGCGAAGAACGCGAAGGCGCTGAGCGTGAACGGCGTCCTGTTGGGACGCGTATCCGACAAGTTCGATCTCACGCTCAACGTCTACAGCGCGGACGGCAGGCTCGTTAAGGAAGTGGTCTTCCGGGGCGGCTCGCCCCAAAAGCTCGAGAACGCCGTGCGGAACGAGTTCGACATGCTCGCCGGCCCCGCGATCGCCAAGGCGACGGGCGGGAAAAACCTAGCGGAATCGAAGCCGCCGGCCGGCGCAGTCGTCGTCGAAGAGGAAGAGGAAGAGGAGCCGGAAGCCGCCGAAGAAGAACCGAAGGAAGAAACGAAGGACGAGGAAGAAGAGCCGGAGGAACCGGACGAGAAGGACGAGAAGGACGATGACGGCGCCAAGTCAGAACCGTCGAAGCCCGGGCGCGATCCGTTCGAGCTCCTCGGGGGCCTTCGCGGCTATAACCGGAAGTTTTCGTATCAGGCGCCCGTCACGGAGCTCTTGCCGTACAGCTTGGGTTTCGGCCCCTCGCTGTTCCTCGGCGGGCGGGTTTATCCCGCGGCATTTTTCCGCGACGATTTCGCCGGGAACATCGGCATCACCGCGCACGGTGATCTCGGGATAGCAACGAGCACGGACTACACGACGAACGTTCCAGGGGGCGGCCAGATCGTCCAAGAACTCGAGACGTCGGTGCAGGAGTGGAACGTCGGGCTCGTCGTGCGGCTGCCGCTCGATCCGATCGAGCTTTCGCTCTCCGCAGTCTACGGCGTGCACACGTTCATCCTCGTAGGCGACGAGTTCGGCGAAGGTCTTCCGCCGCTCGTGCCGGACGTGAAGTATCGATACGTTCGCCCGAGCCTCGAGGGACGCGGGCGCGTCTCGAAGTTCCTGCTCGGAGCGCACGTCGCGCCGCGCTTCCTCACGTCGATCGAGCAGATCGATCTCGAGGGCATTTGGTTTCCGGGCGCGACGGGGTTCGGCTTCGAATTCGGCTTGATGGGCGGTTATGCCGTGCTGCCGTTCCTCGACGTCGTGGTCGGCTTCGATTACCTCCGCTACGGCTTCGACTTCAGCGGTATCCCGAAGGACCTTCCGACGTGCGCGTCGACGTTCGATCCGCCGGGCTGCCAGAAGGTCGCCGAAGGCGCGAGCGACACGTACATGTCGGGTTGGCTCGGCGCGATGGTTCGCTTCGGCGGAAGCGATCCGAAGAAGCAGTAGCGCGCGCGACGGGCTACGTGCCGCCGGCGCCCCCATTGCCGGCTGCAGAGCCCGCGGCGCCACCGGAGCCGGCCGTCGCCGTACCGCCCGCGCCTGCCTTGCCGCCGCTGCCGGCTGCACCGGCTCTGCCACCGCTGCCCGCTGCACCGGCTCTGCCACCGCTGCCGGCTGCGCCCGCTCTGCCGCCGCTGCCGGCTGCGCCCGCTCTCCCGCCGCTGCCCGATGCACCGGCTCTGCCACCGCTGCCCGATGCACCCGCTCTGCCGCCGCTGCCGGCTGCACCCGCTCTGCCGCCGCCGCCGGCCGCACCGGCTTTGCCGCCGGAACCGCCGCCGACAGCACCGCCCGTGCCACCGAAACGGCCGCCCCCTCCGCCGAAGCGTCCCGCGGAACCAGCGGTACTCGGCGTGCCTGCGTTGCCGCCGGTGCCGCTACCGCTGGTTCCACCCGTGCCACCGGTGGGAGTCGTCCCGCCCGTCGCGCCGTCGCCACCGGTGCCCGACGTTCCGCCGGACGTATCGCCCGCGCTTCCGCCCGTGCTCGCTCCCGCCGTCGCTCCGCTAGAACCCGCGGTGCCGCCCGCGTCCATGCCGGCCCAGCCCCCGTCGGGAGCGTCCTCGAGCTCGGGCAAATCGGAGCAAGCCCAGAGGAGCAGCGGTGCGATGACGGTGAGTCGCGCGGTGTACGTACGCATCGGATTCTCGAAAGCGGCGAAAATCGGCGCGGTCCGTGAGAGACGTGGCTCGCC
>DASUTR010000335.1:0-2360 GCA_036374535.1 Polyangiaceae bacterium | reverse complement strand
GAAGGGCGAGCCTGCCGCGACGTGAGCGAGCTTTGCGCGTGCCTCGAGGAAGGCGCGGGGGCCGTCCTCGGCGCCGTCGAATTGTTGTCCGATGGTGCTCTACGGCGCCTGCGCGAGGTCCTGCGGCGGCAGCCGCCGTGGTCGCACTATCCGTTCGTCCTGTTCAGCTCGCGCGCGGCCGGGGCGGCGGCGGACAAGGCCGTCGCCCACCTCGGCAACGTCACCTTTCTCGATCGTCCCGTGCACGTCCGGTCGATGCTCGCCTCCGTTCATACCGCCATCGCGAGCCGGCGCCGCCAGTACGAAGCGCGCCGCGCCATCGAGTCGCGCGACGCCTTCCTCGCGATGCTGGGCCACGAGCTCAGAAACCCGCTCGGAGCGGTCTCGCTGGCCGTGCATTTGCTGGGAAAAAAGGTGCCCGAAGCGACGAAGCTTCGCGAGCATCAAGTGATCGAACGCCAGTCGCGCCACCTTTCGCGTCTCGTCGACGACCTGCTCGACGTGGCACGCATCACGCACGGCAAGATCGTGCTCCAGCGCGAAAAGCTCAATCTCGTCGACATCGTGCGAACGGCGTTCGAGACGCTCGAACCGCGCGCGCGCGAGCATCGACTGACCTACGATCTGCGCGCCGACGAGCCGCTGATCTGGATCGTGGGTGACCGGCAACGACTGGAGCAGGTTTTCTCGAATCTCTTGACGAACGCGATCAAGTACACGCCGCGCGGAGGCTCGGTGAACGTTTCCGTGCACGCCGAGCGCGGCGAGGCCTTCGTCCGCGTCCGCGACAGCGGCGTCGGCATCGCCGCGGAGATGATCGGTCGAGTGTTCGATCCCTTCGCTCAGGTCGACGCGTCGCTCGATCGCGCCCAGGGCGGGCTCGGACTCGGGCTCGCACTCGTGCGAAGCGTCGTGACGATGCACGGCGGGGAGGTCGAGGCGGCGAGCGACGGCCTCGGCTCCGGCAGCACGTTCACGGTGCGCCTCGCTCGTTCGAACGAGGAACCCGTCGACGTCTCGCGAGCCACGGAGGCCGTCGTTTCGGCGACGCAACGGAGCGTGGTCATCGTCGAGGACAACGCGGATATTCGCGAGCTTTTGGCCGAGATTTTGCGCCAAGCGGGGCACGACGTGACGTGCGCGGGGGACGGCCCGAGCGGGCTCGAGCGGGTGCTCACGCTCGATCCGGACCTGGCCTTCATCGATCTCGGACTGCCCGGATTCGACGGCTTCGAGCTCGCCCACCGGCTGAAGACGCTGGGCTCGCGCGCGCACCTCGTGGCGCTCACTGGATACGGGCAAGTCGACGACCGGCGGCGTGCCATCGACGCCGGCTTCGACCAACATCTCGTCAAGCCCGTCACGGATGAAGACCTCGCCGCAGCTCTTGCGCGGGTGCCGAGCCAAAGGACCACGCAAGAACCAACGCCAGTGCACGTCGAGCGGGACGAAACTCCGTAGTCAGGCCCCACAAATCGTGGCGGCGGAAGTGCAACCGAGAAGACACGCTTCGAACGCTTCGGCCTCGTCGAAGCAAGCTTCGGGCGTGCAGCCGCGGATCGCCGGAATGACGCCCGACGGACAATCCAAGCTCATTTCCATCGCGTAGCAGAGGTCGAGCTCCGCGTGCGCTCCTTCGCACTCCCCGCCGTCTTCGAGGCACGCGGCCGCGTTCTCGTTGATGCACGCGATGCACGCCGTACCCTCGGGTGCCGAGGCGCAATCCGGGGCGGAGCAGTTGCCGCCGCTGTACTCCGAGACCAACGGCACGCACCAGGTGCCGCTCGGGCACGTGCTCGAATCGCCCGGGCGACACTCGGCGCAGTAGACGCCAAATTCCCAACCGGGCACGCAGACGGGCGTTTCGCTCGAACAATCGGAGTCCATACGGCACGGCTCACACTGCCCGAGGGTGTCGCAGAACTTGAAGTCACCGCGGCAGTCGGCATCGACCTCGCAAGCGCCCGCAGAGATACAGCGCCCCGATTCCGCGCACTTCGGCTCGGGCTCCGAGCAATCGTCGTCGCTGGCACACTCTGGGCCACCCGCGTCATCGCCGTCATCCCCCGACGACGACTCACCGCACGCAACGAACGCTATTAGCGCCACTATCCCGACTACGGAGCCGCGGGTCTTCATGCCTCCGTTCCCTCAGCAAGTCGCATACCACGCGCGAACTTCCGCGCGGTGGCTCGGCCTACACCGGCGTCGTCTCAGTCGCCCACGATCGGCAGTGACCGCCCGGCTTTGACGGCGACGGCCTCGCTCGCCGGCCTCCGCACCGAAACCGTCGAAGCCGCTGCTCCGACACCGCTCGTCTGCCCGACACCCCCGTCGGCTTCCACGAGCGCTCGCATCGC
>DASUTR010000334.1:0-4470 GCA_036374535.1 Polyangiaceae bacterium | reverse complement strand
CCCGCGTTCGATGTAGCGCTGCTTCCGGGCCTCTCCGGAGCGGAGCGCGAAGTGGCGGCGCATCACGCCGCGGGCGCGACGTACGGACAGATCGCGACCCGTCGCATCACGTCACCGCGCACGGTCGCCAATCAAATCGCCTCGCTGTCGAAGAAGCTCGACGTCCACGGACGCTTCGATCTCATCCGATATTGGGCCGATCTACAGTGGGGAAGCGCCGTCCGCTCCTGAACCGGCGCGGGCAGAGGTCCGCCGCCTATGGTTCGCGCGGGGCGGCCTCTTCGCTCGGCGCGCTCGGTCGCGAAAGGCGCTCGTCCGTTTCGCGGAACAGATTCGCCAGCGAACGGACGAAAGCGGCGAGCCAGGGGTTGCGGTCGAGCTCGCGGTTCAACGAATCGCCCGTGATGAGCTTCAGCGTCACGTTGCTCGCCGCCACGACGGAAGCAGTGCGTGGCTCACGCGTGAGCACGGCCGTTTCACCGAACACGTCGCCCGGAGCGAGCCGGCGGATGAACACGCGTTTGCCGCCGACATTCTTGAAAACATCGCAGTGGCCCCGCTCGATGATGTAGGCGCGATCGCCGGGCTCGCCCTCGGTCACGATGTCCTCCCCTTCGCGATACTCGCGGGTCTCGAACCAGCCGCCCCCTTCGAGGAATTGCTCGAGGTCGGCGTGCAGCTCCTCGACGCGCTGGTAGCGATCCTCCCCACGCGGAGCGAGCGCCTTCAGGGTGATGCGGCAGAGCTCGGGCGGGAGCTGAGGCCAGAGCTCACTCGTCGCGGGCAGCACCACGGGCTCGCGATTCAGGGCGGGACCGAGCAGTCGTTGCCAGTCGTTCGGTGGCTTGCCCGTCAGAATCTCGAAGAGAATGCCGCCGAGCCCGAAAATGTCGGTGCGTTCGTCGATCTCGTCGACACGTGCGCCGAGCTGCTCGGGCGCCATGTATGCCGGCGTTCCCCAAACCTTGCTCGACCCGGCGTCCGACCGCCGCATGACCCGCACGAGCGATGGGGGAGTCGCCATCTCCCCTGGTTCCGAGGCTTCCGCGGGCGCCTTCCGCCGTGATTTGAGGAGCGCGACGCCCCAGTCCATCAGGTAGACTTGGCCGTAGTCGCCGACCATTACGTTGTCCGGCTTGAGGTCGCAGTGGATCACGCCCCGGCTATGAGCGAACGCGACGGCGTTGCACAAGCGTAGGACGATCTGGACGAGGCGCGGCAGGTGCTCCGGTCCTCGCTTGTCCGCGCGAACCTCGTTGACGACGTCAGTGAGGCTCTTTCCGTGGATGAGCTTCATCACGATCGACGGACCGTCGCGATTTTCGCAGAGGTCGTAGATCGGAACGATGTTCGGGTGCTCGAGCTGTCCGGTGATCTGCGCTTCCTCGGCGAACTTCTCTTCGGTGAGCTTTTCGCCGCGGAGCTCGGGGCGAAGCACTTTGATCGCGACTTTGCGTCCGAGCACCGGGTCGTAGGCGGCGTCGATACAGCCGATGCCGCCCCGGTTGACTTCGCTAAGCCGCTCGAAGCGCGGCTCGGATTCGTCGTCGTTGCTTGCCACCGATGCCCCCATGGTAACTTTTCGTGTCCTTCGTCGTTGCAAAAAGCATCGGATGGGTCGGGAAACACTATCGAAGGAATTTTTCGGGTAATCAAGCGAAATCCGGCCGGCCGGTGTGGCCTGGCCGCCAGCTTGTTTTCACCGGGATTCGGAGGGTCTATAGAGCGCGTTTCAGCGCTCGAGCGGAGGACGCTCGACGTGTGCACCACGAAAGGCTCATGACGATGATCAAGCAGACCTTCAGCACGGTGGCTCTCCTGGCGCTCGCAGGTTGTCAGCAGCAACAGCCGGCAGCGGCGCCCCCAGTCGCCGGCAGCGAGCCGGTCGCCGCCGGTGAAGCACAGCCGGCCGCGGCCCCTGCTGCTCCGGCTCCGGCTCTGCCTCCAGCGACCCCGGAGGAGCGCGCCAAGCTGGTGCAGTCTTGCTGGGGACTTTTCGGCGCCAAGGACTGGCAGAAGTTTTCGGCGTGCTACGCCGACAACGCGACGACCGAGCAGGTGGACATGGGCTTTCCGCTCGCCAGCGGAAGAAACGACGTCGTCGAAAAGAACGCGAAACAATACGCGGCCGCATTTCCGGACGGCACCGGTGAGGTCCAGCTCACGCTCGTGAACGGCAACCACGTCGCGGCGGTCGTCTTGTTTCGCGGCACGAACTCGGGTCCGCTCACGGGCCCCTCGGGAACGCTGCCGGCGACCAACAAGAAGGTCGGCTACCTCGTGGGTCACGTCGCCGAGCTCACCGACGACGGCCGGGCGGTCGCGCGCGATCGGTTCTACTTCGACGCGGCCACCATGCTCGGCCAGCTCGGAGTCAACCCGGCGCCCCACCGCAAGCTCATCGAGGTGAGCGCCGCTGAAAAGCCGGTCGTTCTCGCGACGAACAGCGAGCTCGAGAAGGCGAACCTCGCGGCCGCTCCGAAGGCGATCGAGGCGTTCAACAAGCACGACGTGAACGCGATCGCGGCGCTCTGGGCCGACGACGGAGTCTTCAGCGATGTTTCCGCGCCTGCCGACACGGTCGGCAAGGTGGCCATGAAGAAGAGCTTCACCGATTTCTTCAAAGGCTTCCCCGACGTGAAGCTCGAGGTCACGAAGTCCTGGGCTGCGGGCGACTACGTCGTGATGGAGGGCTCGCTCACCGGCACGAACACCGGCGACATGCCGTCGATGAAGCTCAAGAAGACGGGCAAGAAGGTCAACACCCGGTACCTCGAGATCGCGAAGGTGCAGGGCGGCAAGCTCAAGAGCAGCCTGATCTTCAACAACGGCATGGCGTTCGCGACGCAGCTCGGCCTCGTGCCCCCTCCCGGCGCGAAGGATCCGAAGGCGACTGGCAAAGAGGGAAAGCCCGCAGCCGCCGCTCCGGCGACCGCCGCACCGAAGGACTCCAAGGCCGCGACGCCGGCGACGCCCGCTGCGAAGCCGGCGACTCCGGCAACGCCCGCTTCGAAGGACTCGAAGGCCGCAACGCCGGCAACGCCGGCGACTCCGGCAACGCCCGGCGCCAAGCCGGCGACCCCGGCGACTCCGGCGACGCCCGCCGCCCCTGCCAAGGACGCGAAGGGCGCGACGCCCGCGGCTCCTGCAACGCCCGCTCCTGCGAAGCCCGCGACGCCGGCTGCTCCCGCGACGCCGGCCGCTCCCGCGCCCGGGGCACCCGCGAAGAAGTAGCGGTGAAACGAGAGGCGCGCGACGGTTCGTTCCGGACCGTCGCGCGTTCTCGTTCGAGGGTTTAGTTGACGACGGCGCAGAACGCGGTCGACTCGAGGCCGACACCGCCGGACCAGACTTCGAACCCGGTGAAGATGTTCGTGAGGTGAAAGTCCGCCTGAATCGTGTTCGGACGATTCGTGACGGCGTCTTCGATGAAGTCGTTCAGATCGAACGACATGGCCATCGTCGTTTCGGTGCGAACGTACGAGATGCACGGGCGCGTTCCGTTCGGCCCGATCCAGATGTCCCACGTGCCGGGTACGTTCGCGATCGTCACGTCTTCGAACATCGGATCGCCTCCGATGGGTTCCGCGGCCGGCGGATCGTAGAGCCACACCATCAAGTAGCCTCCTGTCGGGCCCGACGCGTTCGGCTCACCCGCCGCGCTGGTGCTGAACCACACGTCGTAGGCGACGTTGTAGACGTTGGCCGTCGTGTCGGCGAGCGTGCCGTTGTCGTTCCAGACCCACGTCGTCGGCACCGTGGTGAGCGCGCTGACGGGCTTCGGCAGATTCGAGCCCATCGTGGAGTTTCTCGAGTTTGCCCCGATGAACATCGAGGGGAAGCCCGTGGGTGCACCGGTCGTCGGACGCGACGCCATTTGCGTCGTCATCTTGAAGAAGAAGTCGCCCCCGTACGCCATCACCTGTGGATCCGACGAGCCCCACTCGTTGACCTGTAGGAAATATTCCTTGCCGTCGATGACGGGCTTCGTCGAACCGTAGCGGCCCATGAGCGTTCCGGTCGTCGTCATACGACCGGGCGTGCAGCCGTTCCCGACGAGGCCGCCGCTTCCGCCCGCGCCGCTTCCGCTCGCCCCGCCTCCGACGCCAGCGCTTCCCCCCATGCCACTCCCTGCGCCGCCGCTTCCGCCCGCGCCGCTGCCGGCCATTCCCGCGATCCCTCCGCTGCCGCCGCTTGTGGTACCGGTTCCAGCAGCCGCCGAGGAACCGCCGTTCGGATTGCCGGAAACACCGCCGCTCGGCGCCGCACCGCCGGCCCCGCTCGCGCTGCCGCCGGTCGCCGTTCCGCCGACGTTGCCCGTACCTCCGTTCGAATCGTCCGACGAACCGTCGTTCGTCTTCGACGAGCACGCCGCGAGCGACGAGCCGAACGCCACGGTGACGAGCGCGAGCGAGGCGAGCGGCGAGAAGCCAATGTTGCGGAAGCGCATCCCCCTAGAGTGACACGGGT
>DASUTR010000333.1:0-5144 GCA_036374535.1 Polyangiaceae bacterium | reverse complement strand
GGTCACGACGGCCGGAAGCGTGCCGGAAGCGCTGAACGAGATCGAGTCGGCGGTTCCGGATCTCTTGGTCTCGGACATCGGCATGCCGGGCGAGGACGGCTACGATCTCATTCGTAAGGTTCGCGCGCTCCCGCGCGCTCGCGGCGGCGACCTTCCCGCCGCCGCGCTCACGGCGTACGCTCGAGCCGAAGATCGACAGCGTCTGCTCAACGCCGGGTACTCGATCCACCTCGCGAAGCCCGTCGAACCGGCGGAGCTCGTCGCCGTGGTCGCGACGTTGAGCCGGTTTCTTCATCGCACTGACGCACCGCGCTAGCCCCTCTCTTCGGACTTTCGCGGGGTTGAGAGGAATCGTGGCGCGCAGTTGGAAACGTTCCCTGCCGAGGGGCGTTTTGCCACTCATCATGGCGATTCCGAGACGCGGCCGTTCGTGAGATCCTGTCTCTCTTCGCCGTGGAAGCGCCCAACGGAGGTGAGAACCCCCTAGAGTTCGTAACGGACGCGCTTCCGTCCCTGGTGTCGTACGTCGACGAGCATCAGCGGTATCGTTTCGTGAGCGCCGCCTACGAGCGGTGGTTCGGGCGTTCGCGCGACGAGATGCTCGGCAAGCACCTCCGCGACGTGCTCGGCGAGCCGGCGTACGAGGCCATCCGCCCGTACGTGGAGCGGGCGCTCGCGGGGGAGCAGGTGACCTACGAGTCCATCGTTCCGTATCAACACGGCGAGAGGCGGTGCGTCGAGGCCACCTACGTTCCGCAGAAGAACCCCGACGGGAGCTCGCGAGGTTTCGTCGCGCTGGTGAACGACACGACCGAGCGAAAAGCCTTCGAGCGTTTCCTTTCGTCAGCCGGGCGACGAGCCGAACGGCTGTCGAAAATCACCGCAGCCATCGCCGACGCCGTTTCCGCCGACGAAGTCTTCGCAGCGCTGGTCGATCGCGTCCATGAGGCGATTGGAGCGGACAGCACGGGTCTCTGGCTCGTCGACGACGATGGTGTGACCGCACGCCTCGTGCGGGGCGTCGGCTATTCGGACGTAGCAAGACGCCACATCGGCGTGTTCTCGCTCGAGGCCGAACCTTCTTTTCCCGTTCTCGATTCCATCCGGCGGGCCGAGCCCATTTGGATCCGCTCGCAGGCCGAGCTCCTGGAGCGCTACCCCCATTTGCGCGGGGTGGTCACTGCCGGCAAGAGTTACCGCGTTTCGTCGCTGCCGCTCGTTGCCCAGGGACGCGTGCTCGGCGCGCTCGGTCTGACGACGGAAAGCGCCGACGAAAGCGCGGAGGACGAGCGAGATTTCTTGCTTCTCGTCGCGCGCTACGCGGGTCAGGCCGTCGAGCGCCTGCGCCTTCTCGAAGCCGAACGCCGCAGCCGCGCGCTCGCGGATGCCGCGTCGGTACGCTTGGGAGTCCTGAGCCATGCGTCGCGCGTGTTCATGGAGGCCGATCTCGACCTCGAATCGCGGCTTCGCGGCATCGTGGCGGAGCTCGGCTCGACGCTTTCGAGCGCCGTCGGCATCTCGCTCGTGAGGTCCGACGGATTGCTGCACACGGTCGCCGTCTACCACCCCGTTCCCGAAGCCGAGCGGTGGCTCACCGAGCTCGCCACGAGCTCCCCGCTGAGGCCCGGCGACGGCGTGACCGGTTCCGTTTCGACCACGGGGCGGAGTCTGCTCGTTCCCACGATTGCGCCCGAAGAGCTCGGAGCACGCGCGGCGCCCGCGTACCGCGCTTTCCTCGAGCGATTCCCGGTCTACGCCATGATCTGCACCCCGCTGCGCGCGCGCGGCGCGATCACCGGGGTCGTCATCGGAGCTCGCACGCTGGAACGCGAGACGTACACGGCCGACGATCTGCGGCTGTTCGAAGAGCTCGCCGAGCGCGCCGGCGCGTCGATCGACAGCGCCCGCCTTCATCAGGCGACGCTCGACGCGCACCTCAGGGCTGAACAGCTCTACCGGTTCGCGCAGGCCGTCGTCGTGGCCGACGAGCTCGAGGCCGTGTTCGACGCCGCGCTCACGGCGATAGAGGGGGCGCTCCGCGCCGAACGCTCCGCGATTCTCAGGTTCGACGGTACCGGCATCATGCGCTTCGTCGCCTGGCGCAACCTCTCCGACGAGTATCGGGCGTCCGTCGAGGGTCATTCGCCGTGGCCTTCGAACGCGAGCGCGCCCGAGCCCGTGCTCGTCCCCGACGCCCGGCGCGACCCTGCTCTCGCGAGCTTCGTCCCCCTCTTCGAGCGCGAGGGCATCGGCGCGCTCGCCTTCATTCCGCTCGTCACGCGCGGCCGACTGCTCGGAAAGTTCATGGTCTACTACAAGGAGCCTCACGCGTTCCCGTCGCACGAGCTCGAGACCGCGCTTTCGATCGCGAACCACCTGGCCTCCGTGATGGCGCGCTTCTCCGCCGTGACGAAGCTCGAGGAAACCGTGCGCGGCAACGAGCTCTTCGCCGGCGTGCTCGCCCACGATCTCAGAAACCCGCTCGGCGCGATCAAGACGGCCGCGCAACTCCTGCTCATGCGCTACGAGGGCAAGAGCGAGCTCGCCGGCGACGACACCAAGCCGCTCAGCCGCATTCTCTCGAGCAGCGAGCGAATGACCCGGATGATCGACCAGCTCCTCGACTACACCCGCGCTCGAACCGGCGGCGGCATCGAGCTCCGGACGCGCCCGAGCGACCTCGGGGAGCTCTGCGCCGACGTACTCGGCGAATTCGAGCTCGCCCGACCCGACTGGAAAATTTCCTTCGAAGCGATCGGCGAGCAGGGCGGCAATTGGGACCCGGATCGGCTCCTGCAGGTCATCTCGAACTTGGTGGGCAACGCGGGACAGCACGGAAAGGACAAGGGCCGCATCTCGCTGCGACTCGACGGAACGCACGGCACCCGCGTGACCATTCACGTTCACAACGAAGGCTGCATTCCGGAAGCGCTCGTCCCGCAGCTCTTCGACCCGTTTCGAGCGCCCCGTCACGGACGCGGTCGTTCCGGCGGACTCGGTCTCGGCCTCTTCATCGTCCGCGAGCTCGTCCACGCCCACGGCGGCACGGTCGCCGTCGCGTCGTCCGAAGCGGAAGGCACGACCTTTTCGATAGCGCTGCCGCGCGCCGTCGCCTCTCGCACACCCCGACCCGAACCTTGGGTGCCGGGAGGCGAGTAGCGATCAGGCGGCGCGACGGCCGCCCGGCGCCGGCTTCGGGTCGAGCGCGTCCGCGTGAACGGGCGGGCGCTTTTCGCTCCAAGGCCGCGCGATTTCGAGCTCGCGCGCGAGCCGGAAGAGCGTCGCCTCGGCTCCGAAGCGGGCGGTGAACATGCTGCCCACGGGGAGGCCCGCGTTGTTGAAGTAGAGCGGCACGGTCATCGACGGCTGGCCCGTCACGTTGGCGAGCGGCGTGAACGGAACGAAGCCGAACACCCGATTCACCGTCGCCTGAATGACGCGGCGGAGCCGCAGCACGGCGCCGAGCTTGAGGTTCGCGATCGTGCGGTGAGCGAGCGCCTCGGCGCCCGTAGGCTCGAGCTCTCCGATGCGGAGCGGAGGGCTCCCGAGCGTGGGAGTCAGCAAGAGATCGTACTTGTCGTAGAAGCGGTGCACCTTGCGCGCGTAGTGCTGGAGCGTCTGAAGACCCGCGATGGCGTCACCCGCGGAGAGCTCGGCACCGAGCATACCGGCGAGCCACGTCGCGATCTCGAGCTCGTCGCGCGCGGGACGGCGTCCGAGGTCCTTCTCCGCGAGGTCGATGCCGGCCGCGACCGAACCGCAAATCACGGTGAAGAACGCGCGCCCGAAGTGCTCGGAATCGATGTCGGGGCTCGCCTCCTCGACGTCGTGTCCGAGTGCTTCACAGAGCTCGACCGCGTCGCGGAGCGCCGCCTTGCAGTCGGGATGCACCTTACCCGGCAGATGAGGGCGATCGGTGAACGCGATGCGAAGACGCCCGCTTGGAACGCCGACCTCGTCGAGAAACGGGCGTTCGACGTGCGGCGCGTGGTACGGCGACGTGGTTTCGGGGCCGGAGCTCAGATCGAGAACGAGCGCGCTGTCGCGGACGCTGCGCGTGATGACGTGCTCGATGGCAAGGCCGAGCCAGTGTTCACTCGCGTCGGGGCCGCACGGATTCCTCCCGCGCGTGGGCTTCAGCGCGAAAAGACCGCAGCACGCCGCGGGAATGCGCAGCGAGCCACCGCCGTCCCCACCGTGCGCGACGGGCACGATTCCGGCAGCGACCGCCGCCGCCGCGCCGCCGCTCGATCCGCCCGGAGTGCGCGTGAGATCCCACGGGTTTCGCACCGGCCCGAACAGCACCGGCTCGGTCACGGGCATGATGCCGAATTCGGGCGTGCTGGTCTTGCCGATGATGTTGAGCCCCGCCCTCTCGTAGCGGCACACGAGCTCGGCATCGTAATCGGCGACCACGCCGTCGTAGAAGCGACTTCCCGACGTGAAGGGAGCCCCCGCGAGCGGCGACAGCAGATCCTTCAGCAGCATCGGAACGCCACCGAGCGGCGGGCCATGGGCGAAGGGCCGCCGCGCCCGGTCGCGCGCCCGCTCGTAGAGCGGGTGGACGACCGCGTTGAGCGTCGGATTGAGTCGCTCGACGCGTTCGATCGCCTCCTCGGCGACTTCGAGCGGTGTCACCTCGCCCCGCTTCAAGAGCTCGGCGAGGCCGATGGCGTCGTACTGACTGAATTCTTTGAAGGAACTCACGAAAACCTCCGGGCGCACCTTTCCCGTGCCGCGCGCGAGACGGCGCGGCGCAACATCCCCTGGACCGCCGAGCGGCCACTCCGACGAGAGCTACCTTCGGCGGATAACACCACTATAGCTCACGCTGGTGCGAACGCACGTGCGCGCAGCAAGTTTGTTCGCACCGGTTCGCGGGTCCCTCGGACCGCGAAGGCGAGTTTCGTCACGAACGTGTCAGTCGCGCGGAACGCGTGAAGGCTGCGCGTCCCGTGCTCGGGTCGATCCGCGCTTCCCAACCACCCGCGAGACGAACAGCGGCGCCGCGTTGCCCGAGCGATCGGGCTCGCGCGAGCAGCTGTCGCTGCGCGCGATTGAGCGTTGCCGGCGCGCCTTCGGGCAGCTCGAGCGCGGGCTCGGCGCGGTCGCCCGAGAGCAAGGCGTCTGCGAGCGCGTTCAGG
>DASUTR010000332.1:0-11731 GCA_036374535.1 Polyangiaceae bacterium | reverse complement strand
CTCAAGGACGGCAACTCGTCGCCACGGCTGCTCGACGAGATTCGCCTGTTCGTTCAGCGTGTGCGCGACGAGCTGCCCGAGGACGCGCCGCCGCGCCGCCCGCCGCCGGCACCCGACGTGAACCTCACCGGCACGAAGATCTTGCTCGCCGACGACGACATGCGGACCGTCTACGCCCTCTCGGCGCTGCTGCGCGGCAAGGGCGCGAACGTGTTGGTCGCCGAAACGGGGCGCGAAGCGCTCGAAACCCTCGTGAAAAACCCGGACGTGAACGGCGTCCTCATGGACGTCATGATGCCGGAGATGGACGGGTACGAGGCGATGCGGCTCTTGCGGCGAGAACCGCGCTTCAAGAAGCTTCCCGTGCTCGCGCTCACCGCGAAAGCCATGAAGGGCGAACGCGAGCGCTGTCTCGAGGCCGGTGCCTCCGACTACCTGTCGAAACCCGTCGAGCCCGATCGGTTGCTCGCCGCGGTCGGCGCATGGCCGAACCCACCGGAGCCCCATGACCCCGAGTGAGATCGAGGGCCTCGAGGTTCGGCTCGTGCTCGAGGCGATTTTCCAGCGCTACGGCTACGATCTGCGCGGCTATGGCTTCGAATCGATGAGCCGCCGCCTGCGCGCGGCGCTCGCGAAGTCGGGCCTCGAGCACTTCGGCGAGCTCCAGCACCGCGTGCTCGCCGATCCGGACTTCTTCGCGCGCGTGTTCGAAAATCTCACGGTGCACGTCAGCGAGATGTTCCGCGATCCGCCATTTTATCGCGCGTTTCGCGAGCGGGTCGTGCCCACGCTGCGGACGTATCCCGAGCTCAAGATCTGGCACGCGGGCTGCTCGTCGGGCGAAGAAGTGTATGCGACGGCGATCGTCCTCGCCGAAGAGAATCTGTACGAGCGCGCACAGATCTACGCGACGGACGTGAGCGCGACCGCCCTCGAGCGCGCCCGTGAAGGCGTCTACGGCGGCGACGCGGCGCTCGCGTTCGCGAGGAGCTACGTCGAGTCCGGCGGAAAGCGTCGCTTCGAAGACTACACCTGCCGCGCGCACGACCGGATCGCGGTTCAGGAGCGGCTGCGCAAGAACGTCGTCTTCTTTCACCACGACCTCGTGTCGGACTACTCGCTCGGAGAGATGAACGTGGTTTTCTGCCGGAACGTGCTCATCTACTTCGGCGCTGCGCTCCGCGATCGGGTGCTCGGCGTCTTCTCGAACGGTCTCTGCCGCGGCGGTTTCTTGTGTCTCGGCGCGAACGAATCGCTGCCGGCGTCGTTCGGCACCGTGTTCTCGACCTTCGCCGCGAACGAGCGCATCTATCGCCTGCGAGGCGCGGCGTGAACGCCCTCGTGCGTCCGGCGGTACTCGTCGTCGACGACGTCGAGGGCAACCTCGTCGCGGTCGAGGCGATCCTGTCCGACATGGATTGCGACGTGGTGCTCACGCGCTCGGGCCATCAGGCGCTGCGCGCGCTCTTGAAGCGCGAGTTTGCCGTCGCGCTCCTCGACGTCCAAATGCCCGAGATGGACGGCTTCGAGGTCGCGCGGCACGCCCGCGAAAACCCGGCTACGCGCGACGTGCCCCTGCTGTTTCTCACTGCCGCTCACGACTCGGAGGACGGCGTTCTGCGCGGCTACGGCTCGGGCGCCGTGGACTTCCTGTTCAAGCCGATCGACTCGATCATTCTGCGCAGCAAGGTGCGCGTGTTCTTGGATCTTTACCGGACGCGCAGTGAGATCGCCGCGCAGAAGCGCGCGCTCGAGCGCACCCATACGGCGCTCGAGGGCACCTACCGCGAGCTCAAGGCCGCGCAGTCACAGCTGATCCAGTCGGCGAAGATGGCGTCGCTCGGCGAGCTCGTCGCCGGCATCGCTCACGAGATCAACAATCCGCTCTCCTTCGCGATCTCGCACCTCGACACGGCGCAGAAGAGCCTTGCGCACGTCGAGGCGGAGCGGCGCGACCATCCGTCGGAAGCCTCGGCGTCACACTGGGATCGCGCGCGCAGTCGACTCCACGAAATGTCACTGGGCCTCGAGCGTATCCGCGAGCTCGTGATCAAGCTCCGGACGTTCTCGCGCATCGACGAAGGCGAGCGCAAGCGCGTCAATTTCCTGGAGTGCGTGGAATCGGTGTTGATGATCCTGCGGCACCGTATGAAGGACCGCGTCGTCGTCGATCTCCTGCTCGGCGCGCCCGAAGAGCTCGAGTGCTTCCCGGGCCTCTTGAACCAAGCGCTCCTGAACCTGCTCGCAAACTCCATCGAGGCCATGCCGGGCACGGGACGCATCAAAATCGCGACGAGCGTCGAGGGCGGCGCCTACACGATCGAAGTGACGGATTCGGGTCCGGGCATTCCGATGCCGCTGCGCTCGCGCGTGTTCGAGCCCTTCTTCACGACGAAGCCGGTCGGGCAAGGCACCGGGCTCGGCTTGTCGATCACCTACTCGATCGTCGAAAAGCACGGCGGGACCATCCAGGTCGAGGGCCCCGAGAACGGCGGGACGACGATGCTCATCCGACTGCCGCTCGTCACGACGCCCGGAGGCGCGCCATGAGCGACACGACCGAGCGGGCTCGCGTCTTGCTCGTCGACGACGAGCCGCAGATGCTCGTCGCCCTCGAGGACCTGCTCGAGGACGAGTTCGTCGTGCTCAAGAGCGACTCGGCGGAGCAGGCCCTGAACGTCGCGCAGGCGGAGCGTGACATCGCCGTCGTCGTCACCGACCAGCGTATGCCGAGGATGTGCGGCGACGAGTTCTTGGCGCATCTCGACGGGTTGACCGACGCCACTCGCATCCTCGTGACCGGGTTCGCCGATCTCACGGCGGTCATCCGCGCCGTGAACCAGGGGCGCATTTTCGCCTACGTCGCCAAGCCCTGGCAGCCCGACGATCTCCGGCTCAAGGTTCAGCGCGCCGCCGAGCACTTCCGGCTAGCCCGGGAGCTCGCGGATGAACGCCGCTTCCTGCGCGACCTCATGGACAACGTCCCCGACGGCATCTTCTTCAAGGACAGCGAGCTCCGCTACCTGCGCGTGAATCGAACACTCGCCGCGTTGCTCGAGGGCCGCGACGCGGACGGGCTCGTCGGCAAGCGGCTGAGCGAGCTCGATTCGACCGGCAGCGCCGCCGCGACCGAGGCCGACGAGCGACGGCTGCTCGCCGGCGGCGATCCGACCCTCGACGTGGAGCGCGAGTATCGGCGCGGAGAAACGCGCCGCTGGTTCTCGGAGAGCAAGGCGCCAATTCGCGGCGCCGGCGGCGAGAATCTCGGACTCGTCGGCATCGTACGCGACGTGACCGTACGGCGGGCGCACCAGGCGCGCATCACGCGGCTGACACGCGTCCACGAGCTCACGAGTCGCATCAACGCCGCCATCGTGCGCACGCGCGACCGCGGCGAGCTCCTGCGTCAGAGCTGCCGCATCGCGATCGAGGCGGGCAAGCTCACGCTCGCGATGGTTCACGAGGTGGACCTGACGGCCGGCGCCGTCCGCCTGCTCTGCTCGGAGCCGAGCGACCATCCTTTCGCGCGGCTGCTCGAAGCGGACTACGCGGGGGTCGATGCCAGGACCGATTTCGCGCGCATCGTCGAGCTCAAGGCACCCTACGTCGTCAACGACGTGGCGGGCGCGCCCGAGTTCCTGCGCCGAGCCGATCTGCTGCGCTCGGGGCTCGCTTCGTTCGCGGCGCTCCCGCTCGTCGTGGGCGGAAGACCGCACGGCGTCCTCACGCTCGCCTCGTCGCAACGTGATTTCTTCGACCAGGACGAGACGCGCTTGCTCCGCGAGCTCGCCGACAACTTGTCGTTCGCCGTGGAGCACATCGGAACGACGGAGCGCCTCGATTTCCTGGCGTATCACGACGACCTCACGGGCCTTCCGAACCGGTCCCTGCTGCTCGATCGCACCGAGCGGTTGATCGCGGCGTGCCGCCGGGACGGCCGCAAGCTGGCCGTCGTTCTCGTCGACATCGAACGTTTCCGCCAGGTCAACGAAACGCTCGGTCGCAACGGCGGCGACGCGCTCCTCACGCTCATCGCCAAGCGCCTCGTCGCTCCTGCGACGCACGACCGTACGGTCGCCCGTTTCCACGCCGATTCGTTCGCGCTCCTCGTCTCGCCAATCGACAACGAGTCGTCGGTCGCGGTGCTCGTCGAGCACGAGCTCCTCGGGGGGCTCAAGGACTCGTTCGTCGTCGAGGGAACCGAGCTCCGCATCTCCGCCCGGGCCGGCATCTCGCTCTTTCCTTCGGACGGTGAAAGCTCGGAGGCGCTCGTCGCGAACGCCGAGACGGCGCTGAAAAAGGCCAAGACCACCGGGCATCCGTACCTGTTCTACGCGCCGACGATGAACGCGCGCGTGGCGGAGCAGCTCGCGCTCGAGACGAAGCTCCGGCGCGCCGTCGAAGCCGACGAGTTCCTGCTCTACTTCCAGCCCAAGATCGACCTGAAGACGCGCCGCGTCGTGGGGCTCGAGGCGCTCATTCGCTGGAACGATCCCGCCACGGGACTCGTCCCTCCGGCGAAGTTCATTCCCATCCTCGAAGAGACGGGCCTGATCCGCGCGGTCGGCAGCTGGGTGCTCGAGACGGCGGCGGCTCAATTCCGCGCCTGGAAGTCGGCGGGCCACGCGCCTCCCCGGATCGCGGTCAACGTTTCGGCGCTTCAGCTGGCAGCTCGTGATTTCGAGACCAGCCTGCGGCGCACGCTCGAGCGCTATCCCGACGCGGGCGCCGGCATCGACCTCGAGATCACGGAAAGCGTATTCGTTCACGATTTGGCGGGCAGCATCGAAAAGCTCGAGCTCGCGCGACGACACGGGCTCTCCGTGGCCATCGACGACTTCGGGACCGGCTATTCGTCGCTCAGCTACCTTGGTCGGCTCCCCATCGATTCGCTCAAGATCGATCGTTCGTTCGTCGTGCGCATGACGGACGATCCCCAGAACACTTCCATCGTGAACACCATCATCTCCCTCGCGCACTCGCTCGAGCTCAAGGTCATTGCCGAGGGCGTCGAGACTTCCCAGCAGGCGCGACTTCTTCGCCTGCTCAAATGCGATCAAGCCCAGGGCTTCCTCTTTTCGCGACCGGTGCCCGCGGAAGAGGCCGTCCGACTTTTCGAACGACAATTCAAGACGAGTGAGCCCCCGAAGCCATGAGCCCTGCCGCCAGTACGAAACGCGTCACCTCCCCGCCTTCGCTGCCCGCCGATTCCGGCGAGCGCGAGCGCGTCCTTCTCGTCGACGACGAGCCCCAGGTCCTCGTCGCGCTCGAGGACCTCCTGTCGGACGACTTCATCGTACTCAAGACCGATTCGGCCGAAAAAGCCCTCAAGATCGTCAACACCGAAGGAAACATCGCGGTCGTCGTGAGCGATCAGCGCATGCCGAAGATGACGGGCGACGAGCTCCTGTCGCAGCTCGCCATCTCGTGCGACGCGTCCCGCATCCTCGTCACGGGATACGCCGATCTGTCGGCCGTGATCCGCGCCGTGAACGACGGCCGGATCTTCGCGTACGTCACGAAGCCCTGGAGCCCCGACGACCTACGCATGAAGGTGCACAAGGCGGCCGAGCACTTCCGGCTCGCCAACGAGCTCGCTCAGGAGCGGCAGCTCTTGAGCCGAATCCTCGACAGCATGGATGACGGCGTCGTCGCGCTCGACCAGGCGGGCAACGTGATCGCGGTGAACCCCCGGGCCAAGAAGCTGCTCGGCGTCGGGCCCCACGAGCTCGTGCCCAAGACGTGGATCACGACGAGCGGCATCTTCCTGCCCGATCAGAGGACGCCCCTGCCTGCGGAGCAGGATCCGCTGGCGCACGCGATGGCGGGGCGTAGCACGCGGCAGACCGAGATCTACGTAAAAAACCACGTCATCGCCGGCGTCGAGCTCACCGCGACGGCCACTCCGTTGCGCGACGGCGGGCGCGCCACCGTCGGAGGCATCGTCGTGTTCCGTGACGTGACGGAGCAGCACCGCCTCGAACGGCAGCTCAGCCAGGCACAGAAAATGGAAGCCGTGGGACAGCTCGCCGGGGGCATCGCCCACGACTTCAACAATCTGCTCGCGGTCATCACCGGCTACGGTGAGCTGCTCCAGGCGCAATTCAAGCCGGGTGACGAGGGCCACGACGATCTCGGTCAGCTGCTCGCCGCCTCGCAACGAGCGGCGCAGCTCACGAAACAACTGCTCGCCTTCAGCCGCCGGCAGATCTTCCAACCGAAGGTCCTCGACCTCAACGAAGTGGTCGCCAACGTCGAAAAGATGCTCAAACGAGTGATTGGCGAGGACATCGATCTCAAGACCGTCCTCTCGCCGCACGCCGGCTCCGTGCGGGCCGACCCGGGTCAGATCGAACAAGTGATCGTCAATCTCACGGTCAACGCGCGCGACGCCATGCCGAACGGCGGCAAACTCACGATCGAGACGACGGGCATCGTGCTCGACGAAGAGTGCGTCGACGCGAACACGCGCATCCAGCCGGGGCAGTACGTCGTCCTCGCCGTGAGCGACACCGGCACGGGCATGGACGCCGACACCCAACGCCACATTTTCGAGCCGTTCTTCACGACCAAGGAACCGGGCAAGGGCACGGGCCTCGGCCTCGCCACCGTGTACGGCATCGTCCAGCAGTTCGGCGGGCACGTGCTCCTCTACAGCGAGGTCGGACACGGCACGACGTTCAAGATCTACCTCCCGCGCATCGAAGGCAAAGAGTCGTTGAGCCCCGCGCGCCGCACCGTCAGTCCGGGCCTCGCGTCTGCGACGATCCTGCTCGTCGAGGACGACGACGCGGTGCGCCAGGTCACCGCGCGCATGTTGAAGGCGCGCGGCTACACGGTGTACGAAGCGCGGGGCGCCGACGAAGCGCGCAGCCTGTGCGGCGAGCACGGCGCGGAGCTCGATCTGTTGCTCACCGACATCGTCATGCCTCAGACCAGCGGACCGAAGCTCGCGGAAGAGCTCGTCGCGCGGCTGCCGCGACTGCGCGTGCTGTACATGTCGGGCTACTCGGGCGCCGCGGTGGCGCGGCACGGAGCGATCGCCGAAGGGGTTTCTTACCTCGAGAAACCGTTCACGGCGAGCTCGCTCACGGCCAAAGTGCGCGACGCGCTCGACGTCGAGAAATGACGCTCAGCCTTCCTCGATGACGTTGTAACGGAAGGTGAGCACGAAGAAGCCCAGGAGCGGCACGAGCGCGAGGGGCACGACGACGATCCCGGGCACGGGCCCGAGCGCCGCGGACTCGAGCACGTCCCCCTGGCGCGTGAGCTTCACGAACCAACCGAGATACACCGACGCGATGAGCCAGCAGTACATGCGGCGAAGCCGCACCGACATCGCTTGGACGTGGGAGATCGGCAGCCTGAAATCGTCGAGGCTCTCGGCGAGCGCGCGCTCCCATCCGGGTTGCTCGCGCCCCCCGAGCATCGGCGCGAAGAAGCCCTCTTCCAGCAGGCGAACACGACGCCGAATGCCTTCGTACGTGCGAAACCGCGTGGCCTCGAGCCAGAGGAACATCACGTTCAAGACGACGGCGAGGCCGAAGATCGAATGCGGAAGCTCGGCGTGCCCGAGCGCGAAGGTGATCATCGCCGCCGTCGTGCCGAGCGCCCAATTCGTCGTGGTGTCGAGCCGCAAACGATACGCCGTCATGCGTGCCAACTCGCCACGGTAGAGATGGCTGATCGCGTTGACGCGTTCGTTCGGCGGAACCACTGCCCGCTTCAAGCATACCTTCGAAATTCCGAAGAGAGTGCGCGACCGAAATGAGTGTGCGAGCGAGACCTACATTGACGGGTCGGAGCGTGCGTTCAAAATGGCCGACGATGTCGGTGGTCTGCCGCGGCGTTGTAACGACGCTCCTCCTCGCCAGCTTCGGCTGCTCCGCACCCCCTATCGAAGAAACGGCGAAGGGCCGCGACGGTAGCGGCGGCACCGCGGGCAGCGGCGGGACGGCGAGCACGAGCGGCAGCGGCGGAACGAGCTTCGGTGGCTTCGCGGGCAGCGGCACCGCCGGAACCGGGGCCGTATCGAGCGGCGGAGCGGGCAGCCCTGCCGGTGGCGCCGGAGCGGGCGGCGCAACGATGGGCGGCGCCGGGGGAAGCGGCGCCGCGTGCGGCTGCGCGCCGCGCGTCGGAAGCTGCAACGTCTTCACGGCCGACGATCACTGGAACCGCGACGTCTCGTCCGCCGCCGTCGATCGCACCTGGACCGACCGCGTCCACGCGCTCGTCGGAAACGTGAACATCCACCCCGACTACGGCGTCGACGGCTCGACGCTCTACGGCATCCCGATCAACGTCGTCCCCGCCACGCAGCTGGCCGTGCCCATCTTCTTCGATTGGTACGAGGACGAGAGCGATCCCGGGCCGTACCCCTTCCCGAGCCCGACCCAGATCGCCATCGAGGGACAGAACCCGATGGAGTGCGAAGGCGATTGCCACGTGCTGGTCGTGCAAGAGGGCAGCTGCACGCTCTACGAGGGCTACGCGTGTGAGCATCAGAGCGACGGCTGGCACTGCGGCAACGGCGCCAAGTGGGATCTCAAGCGAGCAAGCTACGGCCAGCGTCCCGAAGGCTGGACGAGCGCCGACGCGGCCGGCTTGCCCATCATGCCCGGCCTCGTGCGCTACGCCGAGGTGCGCGCCGGCGCTATCCACCACGCCATTCGCTTCACCGTGCCGTGTACGCGCCCGAGCTACGTCGCGCCCGGTACGCACTACGCCGTGCCGTCCGGCTGCAGTGAGAACGATCCGAACGCACCGCCCATGGGCATCCGCATGCGCCTTCGCAGCAATTTCGACGACAGCGCGTTCCCGGCGAGCGCCCGCGTCGTAACGACCGCGATGAAGCGCTACGGGATGATCCTCGCCGACAACGGCTCGAGCTTCTACTTCCAGGGTGACGCGAACCCCGGCTGGACCGAAGACGACATCGAGCCGCTGAAGCGCATCCCCGTCTCGGCGTTCGAAGCCGTCGAAGTGCCCG
Source organism: Polyangiaceae bacterium (assembly GCA_036374535.1). Taxonomy (GTDB): domain Bacteria; phylum Myxococcota_A; class Polyangia; order Polyangiales; family Polyangiaceae; genus PMG-095. Next base: position 2,742 of record DASUTR010000332.1, on the reverse strand, counting down.
TCCTGGAACCGTAGCTCCCCATACGATCCAGAGGAACCGCCAAGCCGCAAGAGCGGATGGAGGCCGCCACCGGAGGATATTTGTTTGGGCAGAGCTCAAAACAAAGATTTCCGATGGCAAGCTCGATCCGCCCTTGGCGGCTTGGCGGTTCAATCCGATCGTACGAGGAAAGCTCGGCACCGTTCGTACTTTCGCTTTGGGCGCGGAGGGACTACGAACGCGAGCCTTGTCACAGGGCTCTGCACCTCACGGGTTGAACACCGCGCAGCGCGACGCGGTCGCTACGTTGTCCGGGCCGCTGCTCGTGCTCGCGGGCGCCGGCACGGGCAAGACGCGCGTCATCACGTTTCGCATCGCTGCGCTCATGAAGAGCGGCGTCGCGCCCCATCGCATCCTCGCGATGACGTTCACGAACAAGGCCGCTCGCGAGATGCGCGAGCGCGCGCTCGGTCTCATCGGCAAGCGCCCGCGCGGCACGAAGCCCCCCGAAATTTCGACGTTCCATTCGCTCTGCGTGCGCGTCCTCCGGCGCCACGCGCGAACGCTCGGCTACCCGCAAGAATTCGCGATCCACGATCGCGGCGACCAAGAAACGGTCGCTCGCTCGGCGCTCCGCAGCGTGCGCGTCGGCGACGACACGCTTCGCCCCGGCGACTTCCTCGCCATCGTCGGACGCTGGAAAAACCAGGGCCTCCGCCCCGACAAGGCGGAGGGCGTCGCGGAGGGAAACCGCGAACAGCTCGCGGCGTCCGCGTACGCCATCTACCAGAGGAACCTCCGAGCTTCGGGAGCGATGGACTTCGACGACCTCTTGCTCTGCACGCAAGAGCTCTTCGAGAACCACCCCGAAGCGCGCTTCGCCGAAGCGTCACGCTTCGACCACGTGCTCGTCGACGAGTATCAGGACACGAACGATCTCCAGTACCGCGTCCTCCGCGCGCTCGCCGAGCGCCACCAGAACCTCTGCGTCGTCGGCGACGACGACCAATCGATCTACGGCTGGCGCGGCGCCGAGGTCGCGCACATCCTCGGCTTCCAGCGCGACTGGCCCGGCGCGAAGATCGTCCGACTCGAAGAAAATTACCGCTCGACGGCGCCGATCCTCGAGCACGCGAATCGGCTCATCCTGCACAACAGCTCGCGCCACAAGAAAACGCTGCGCTCGACGCGCGGCGACGGCGCGCCGCCGCGCTTCCTCCGCTACGACGACGAGGCGCTCGAAGCCGAAGGCGTCGTCCGTGAAATCGAGCGCCTGATCGCCGGGACCGACGGGCACCGTCGTAAGCCGAGCGACATCGCCGTGCTCTTCCGCACGAACGAGCAGCCCCGCGCGTTCGAGCTCGAAATGCGACGCGCCAAGATCCCGTACCTGCTCGTCGGCGGCATGTCGTTTTACGACCGCAAAGAGGTGCGCGACATCCTCGCCTACCTGAAAATACTCGCGAATCCGGCGGACGAGGTCTCGCTCCTTCGCACCATCAACACGCCCTCGCGCGGCATCGGCCCGGGCAGCATCGAAATTCTCATGCGGCGGGCCGTGAGCGAAGGCCTTCCGCTCTGGTCCGTCTTGCCGAGCGCGTCGAGCGACCCCGATCTCTCGCACGGCGTCGGACCGCGCATCGACGCGTTCCGCGCGATGATCGACGAATTTCGCGCGCGGCTCGGCCACTCGAAGCTCTCCGAAATCGCGAGCGAGCTCATCGCGCGCATCGACTACCAGGGCGAGCTCCGGCGCCTCTACCCCGAAACGAGCGAAGCCGAAGGCCGCTGGAACGCGGTGGGCGAGCTCCTGAACTCCGTCGCGCTCTACGAACAGCGCGCCGAAAACCCCTCGCTCCTCGGCTTCCTCGAAGACGCCACGCTCTCCGGCCGCGAAAGCGACAAGGACGACGACCGGCAAAAACAAGCCGTGACCCTCATGACGCTCCACAGCGCCAAGGGCCTCGAATTCCCCCTCGTCTACATGGTCGGCATGGAGGAGGGTTTGCTCCCGCATCAGCGCTCGGTCGTCGACGGCCGCGGCATCGAAGAAGAGCGCCGCCTCTGCTACGTCGGCGTCACACGCGCCGAAGAGCTCCTCACCCTCACGTTTGCCAAACAACGCACGAAGTGGGGAAAAATCCGCGCCTCGATCCCGAGCCGCTTTCTCATGGAGCTCAAAGGCGACACCGCGCGCGCCCAAGCCGCCGCCGAAGCCGCCGCCAAACTCTTCGGCTCGCTCCAAACTCCCGAAGCCGCCCCCGCACCCACCGAACCGGCCCCCAAAGCCCGCGGCAAAAAGTCTTCCGCCGCACGCTCCGAGCCCTCGAAACGGAAGAAAGCCACTTCTCCCCAAGCACCCCAACCGGAAGCGGCCGTGACGGCCCCCCCGACCCCCCCTGCGCCCTCCGCCGCTATTTCACCCGACGTCACTCCAGCGGCCAAACAGACCACCAAGCGTCCCCGAGCGCGCTCAGCGTAACCCGCAGTCGCGGCGCGACCACGACCTCGACCTGCGCCCCGGCCATCGAGGATGAGGCTGCCCCCGACCCGTCGGCGCTACGCGCCGCCGACCACCCCCCAATCGCGTGCTCGGCCCGGCCTGCGCGCGCTCAGGGGGTGGTAAAACGCTTTCAACCCAGCGTGCTCGCACGCTTGCGCGCACTCGTCGCCGGTGCGCCCTCGTGGCGCCACCGCTGCGTCCACGACGCGTGCCGAGCTCAAGCCCACGACGCGCGAGCGGATCCATCGCGCGCGTTACAC
>DASUTR010000331.1:0-3681 GCA_036374535.1 Polyangiaceae bacterium | reverse complement strand
GTGAGCGCCGCGGAAACGAACATCGCGACCGCGCGCGGATTCACGGCGCCCGCTCTCACGCTCGAGGGTCTCTTCGCGCCCCAATGCTTCAACGACCCCATCGATCCGGTCGCCGACGCCGACATTCAGCCGGCGGCGTTCTCGCCCCTTTGCGGCTTCACCGGGACGCTCGTCATGCGCGGCGGCGGCTGCCGCTTGGACCTCGGTTGGTACAACGCGAACCAGAGCGGCCAGACCCCGGCCGACAACGAGATCTACACGCTCGTGCCGGCAAGCCCCGCCGGCTCACAGGACTTCTGTCCCCTCGCCGCCGTTCACACGAACGATCCGAATCGCGCCGATACCGCGATGATCACGGCGCTGTGCAACTCATGCCCGCTCGGCCGAGGCACGGGGGTCACGACGTTCAGCGCGAACGACATCCGCGCCGATGATCGCTATCAGGCTCCGCCGAATGGAACCGGTCTCATCGGCTTCGCGCTGCGCGGCTCGGCGTCGACCCAGTGCCCGCAGACGCATTTCTCTGAGAACGACCTGAACCCCGAATGCACGACCGGCTGCACCACGCCCGGTCCGTGGATCATGACGCTCGTCTACACCTCGAAGTCGATGCCCGACTCGTTCTACATCGCCTTCGAAGATCTCCCGGCGACGAACTTCGGCCCGAATCAGGGGCAGAACGACGGCGATTTCAACGACTTCGTGTACCTCATCTCCGGGCTCACGTGCGACGGCGGCGGTCAGCCTTGCCAGGTGCCCGACCTCGTGGGCGCGTGCGCGGCCGGAGTCACGGCGTGCGGCCCGGGCGGCACCATCGTCTGCAGCGGCCGCGTCGGGCCGACCCCGGAACAGTGCGACAACATCGACAACGACTGCAACGGCATGGTCGACGAGGACCCCACGCTGTGCGTCGCCGACAGCAAGGTTTGCTACCAGGGCAAATGCGTTCCCCGCTGCAATACGGGCGAGTTTCAGTGTCAGCCGGGTGAAACGTGCAACACCGAGGGCCTCTGCGTCGACACCGCGTGTGCGAACGTGCCGTGCGCCGAAGGCCAGGTGTGCCGCGCCGGCATGTGCGTCGGCGCGTGCGACGGCGTCGTCTGCCCGCTCACCGCGAACGGACGCCAGGAGTGCCAGCTCGGCCGCTGCGTCGACCTCTGCGCCATCAACAGCTGTCCCGAGGGGACGGTGTGCGAGAAAGGCAGCTGCGTTCGAAACTGCGAGTGCCGCGAATGCCCGGAAGGCACGGCCTGTCACCCCGACGACGGCACGCCCGTCGCAGGGCAGTGCGTCGACATGCGCTGCGCGGGAATGCAGTGTCCCGTGGGAGAGATCTGCTTCGAAGGCCAGTGCAGCAACCCGTGCGCCGGTGTCGTGTGCCCGGGCGGAGCCGCGTGCGAAGCGGGTGTCTGCGGGCCGCCCGGAACGGCGGGAACCGGCGGAACCGGCGGGAGCACCGCGGGAAGCGGCGGAACCATCATCGCCGGAACCATCAATGGTGGAAACAGCGGCTCCGGCGGCTCGAGCGCCGCGTCTGGAGGCGGAGGCAATGACGACGACGACGGCGGGCTCGGCTCGACGCCGACCGGTGATCCCGGCTGCGCGTGCCGCGCGGCGACCGGACGCCACACCTCGTGGCCATTGTCGCTCGGCGTCGCGCTCGTCGCGGCCGCGCTCGGCCTGCGCCGCCGTCAGCGACCGTAGGCGCCGATCGCCGCGAGAAAAGCGTCGCCGTAGCGCTCGAGCTTCGTCGCGCCCACGCCGGACACCGAGAGCAGCTCGCCCGGCGTGCGCGGGCGCTGCCGCGCCATCGCGAGCAGCGTCGCGTCGCTGAACACGACGTACGCCGGGACTCGCCGCTCGGTCGCCAGGCGCCGGCGGAGCTCTTTGAGCTCGGCGAGGAGCCCCTCGGCGTCCGCGTCGAGCCCGGCGTCGTGCGCGAGAGGGCTCGGCGCGCCGCTCGCCGGGACGCTCGTCACCGTCTTGCGTTTGCGATCCCGCCCGCGCACGGCGAGGTGCGCTCCGAGATCCGAGCCGACGCACTTGTCGCAGCTCGTTCCGCACGCGTCGAGCTTCTCGCCGAAGTAGCCGACGATGCGCCGGTGCCGGCAGCCGTCCGCGTCGGCGAGCCGGAACATCTCGCGGGATTGCGCGCGCAGTCGGTCCGCCGCAAAATCGTCCTCGCCGTTGTCGGCGAAGCGGTCGTACGCCATCACGTCGGCCCACGAATAGAGGAGCACGCAATCGCTCGCGACGCCGTCGCGCCCCGCGCGCCCGATCTCCTGGTAGTACCCCTCGACCGAGCGAGGCATGTCGCGGTGGATGACGAAGCGCACGTTGGATTTGTCGATGCCCATGCCGAAGGCGATGGTCGCGACGATGACGTCGACCTCGCCCGTCCGGAACGCGTCCTGAGCGCGATCGCGCTCGGACGAGTCCATGCCCGCGTGGTAGTGGCGCGCCGAGACTCCCCCTTCGCGGAGGACGGCGGCTACGTCTTCGGTGGATTTGCGCGAGATACAGTAGACGATGCCGCTCTCGCCTCGCCGCTCGAGCGCCATCGCGCGAATCGCCCCCTTCGTGCCGGCGCGGCCGAGCGCGTCCTTACGCACGGCGTGGAGGTGCAGGTTCTTCCGGTAGAACGAGCCGCGGAAGAGCGTCGGCTGCTGCATGCCGAGCTGCTCGCCGATGTCGCGCGTCACGTCGTTCGTGGCGGTCGCGGTGAGCGCGAGCACGGGAGTTTTCGGAAACCGACTCTTGAGGCCGGCGAGATTTCGGTACGCCGGACGAAAGTCGTGACCCCACTGGCTGATGCAGTGGGCTTCGTCGACGGCGATGAGTCTCAAGTCGAGCTCGCCGAGGAGCCGGCCCACCGAGCCCTCGAGCCCCTCGGGCGCGGCGTAGAGCAGCTCGAATTCGCCGGATTTCAGGCGTGCGACGCGGTCGCGCCGTTCGTCGAGCGAGAGGCTCGAGTTCAGGAACGTGGCGCGCAGGCCGAGTTCGCCGAGCGCGTCCACCTGGTCTTTCATGAGCGCGATGAGCGGCGAAACGACGAGCGTGAGCCCGCCGAGCAAGCGCGCAGGGAGCTGGTAGGTGAGCGACTTTCCCGCGCCCGTCGGCATGATGCCGATGCAGTCGCGCCCGCCGAGCACGCTCCGCACGATGGCGAGCTGCCCAGGGCGAAAATGCTCGAAACCGAAGGTTCGCTTGAGCTCCTGTTCCAAATCGACGCTCGACGAGAGCGCGTCGAGACCGGCGGCGATGCTGCGAAGCATGGTGACGAGGTCGGCCGTGAACTCGCTCCGGTTGCTTCGGTAGGCGCCGCGGAGCGATTCGAGCTCCGCTTCGAGCTCGGCACGGTCGGCGGGCTCGGCGCGCCCCGACTGCTGCCAGAGCCGCTCCACGCGCTCGCGCACGTTGAGAACGGGCTCGGAGGCGGTCGTCACGCCATCGCGCATCGCCTATCCGGGCTCGCGGCGCAATCCTCGACTAATTCGACGCGAAGCGTAAATTCGGAGCAACCGGTGCGCCCGTCCAGCCGAATGGACGGGGTCATGGGAAAAGTAATGGTCAGAGTGAAGCTCATGCACCCGCACGACTGGCTCTACAAGAAGTGGGGGAAGCTCCGCCCCGAGCAGGTTCGGTCGCTCGAGGTCGAGATGATGGTGGACACGGGCGCCG
>DASUTR010000330.1:0-3057 GCA_036374535.1 Polyangiaceae bacterium | reverse complement strand
TGGCATGTGCGGTGGCGATCGCTGGCGGCACCGCGCTCGCGACCTGGATGGGAGCCGTCTTCATCCACGCTCTCGCCGGTGCCGCAGGGGGAGGAGTCGCAGCAGCGATCCTCGTCGTCCTCTCCCTCCGCATCAGCGACTTCACCCTCTTCCGCTCGCGCGCCGAGTACAAACCGACCATCGACAAGCTCGGCGAGGAGCTCACGACGCTCACGTCAGCGACCGAAGTGACGCACGCGATCGAGTCGACGGTGAGGCGCTGGTTGCCGTGCGACTACATCAAGCTCACGCTAGCTCCACGCGTGCCGGCGCAGCTCGCGGGGCAGGGTGATTCGGAGCCGCCGCCGGAGGCGAGCCCCGAGAGCGGCGAGGCCGAGCGCGACAACGAGCCTCCGCGCGACAGCTCGAGCGAGCTTCGCATGCCGGTGACGTTCGCGGGGAAGGCGCTCGGATGGCTGGACGTCGGCGCGAAGCGCGGGGGAGCGCTGTTCACGAGCGACGATATGGATCTCTTGCGCGCGATCGCGAATCACGGAGGACTCGCGCTCGCGCATGCGCACGCGTATCAGGAGCTCGAAGACCGGCGGCAAGCGCAGGCGCAGGCGTGGCGCGGGGAACGTGAAGCCCTCGTGGAAACCGTCGCCGCCGAAATGGCGCACGAAATTCGCTATCCAATCAACTACTTCCGCACCTTGTTCGAGCGAAGCGCGCAGGGGGCGAAGCTCGAGGCAGAAGACATCGAGGTCGGGCGCGAGGAGGTCGATCGGCTGGAACGCCTGGTTTCCGGCCTGAAACGCATGGCTGCGCACCGTATCGAACGAAGTCCGACGAGCGTGGCGGACTTGTGTAACCGTGTGGAAGCTTTGCTCCGAGACTCACTTGGCAAACGGCCCATCGAGCTCGATATCGGGAAACACGCTACGCTTCGCTGTGATTCGGACAAGATGACGCAGGTGCTCGTGAATCTACTGTCGAACGGCCTCGAAGCCTGCGGGCCGAACGGTCGAATCGGCGTCGACTGGGTGCTGACCCAACAGGGCGGGGAGCTCCGCGTGTGGGACGACGGGCCGGGCTTCGTCGGTGAAGCGTCGCGCCTGTTCGCGCCCTGGTACACGACGAAGCCGCGCGGCACGGGTCTCGGCCTCGCCATCACGCACCGGCTCGTGCGCTCGCACGGTTGGAACGTTTCGGGGGCACGTCGCGATTCGCGCACCGTGTTCACGGTCTCGGTTCGCTACGAAGACATCGTGCGCGACAGCGCACCCCCGAAGCCCAAGCCCGGGACATCGGAAGCACGGGTCGCATGAAAATTCTCGTCCTCGACGATCAGCGGAGCGCCCGCCTCGTCCTCGTCCACCTTCTCGCCCAGCTCAAGAACGTCACGGTCGTCGAGGCGAACAGCGTCGAAGACGCGAAACAGAAGGTCGAGAGCGAAAACCCCGACGCGATGCTCGTCGACATTCGCCTATCGAGCGAGCCGACCGATCGTGGCGGCCTCGCGTTCCTGCGCTGGGTGCGTGAATCGGGTCGCGGCACGCCTGCCGTGATGGTGACGGCGTCGACCGAGCTTGCCGAAATCCGCGAAGCCATGCGCCAGGGCGCGCAAGACTACGTGCTCAAAGACGAGCTCGGCCCCGAGATGCTCCTGCCGATCGTCGAGGGCATTCGTGAGCGCCTGCAGCTTCGCACCGAAGTCGTTTCGCTCCGCGAACAGATCGAGGGCACGTGGGGGCCGGCGGCGTTCGTGGGCTCGTCACCGCCCATGGAGCGGGTGCGCAAGCTCATTTCCCGCGTCGCCGACGCCGACGCTCCCGTGCTCATCCTCGGCGAGACCGGGACCGGAAAAGAGATGGTCGCCCGCGCCATCCACCACCTGAGCCACCGCGCGCGCGAGCCGTTCCTCGCCGTGAACTGCTCGGCGCTTCCCGGCACGCTCATCGAATCGCTCATCTTCGGTCACCAGCGTGGCGCGTTCACGGGCGCGGTGCAGCGCATGCGAGGCCAGCTCGAGCTCGCGGGCGACGGCACGCTCCTCCTCGACGAAATCGCCGAGATGCCCTTCGAGCTCCAGGCGAAGCTCCTCCGCGTCCTCGAAGATCGCCGCTTCCGCCCCCTCGGCGGTGAGGAAGAGGTGCCGCTTCGCGCCCGCGTCCTCGCGTCCACGCACGTCGATCTCCCTCGCCGCATCAGCGAAGGCCGCTTCCGCGAAGATCTCTTCTACCGCCTGAACGTGGTCGCCATCGAAATGCCGGCGCTCGCCGAGCGTGGCGACGACGTAATCCAGCTCCTCCACTCCTTCGCGAGCAGCTTCAAGCGCAGCCTGCGCTTCACCGACGCCGCCATCCAGTGGATGCGCGTCCGCCCCTGGCCCGGCAACGTGCGCGAGCTCAGGAACGCCGTCGAACGCCTCGCGCTGCTCGCCGAAACCGACGTCATCGACATTCCCGCTCTCGAAGAGTTCGTCGGCATGAACATGCTCGACAGCACCCGCGAAATCGATCGCATGGCCCGCTCCATCCTCGCGCTCCCGAACCGCATCGGCTCGAAGCTCGACGTCATCGAACGCGCCGTGCTCCACCACGCCGTCGAAATCACCGGCGGCAACAAGAGCGCCGCCGCGCGGCTCCTCGGCGTCCATCGGAAGTTTCTCGAGCGACGCCTCGATCGCCAGACCGAGCCCGGCGAGATCGAAGATCAGACGCCGGAAGAGAAGGCGATCTTGGAGAAGCTTCAGTCCGAGAAGCCGCCGGTACAGTAGTCGCTCGCCGCTCGCCGCGTGCGGATGTTCCTGCGGCGAAGGCCCCATAGTAGGGTGCGCGGGGTCGCTTGCTGTTCGGTCTGCTCACACTGCTCGTGCTCGCCGGCGCGCTGCTCGTCGTCCGTGCGCGCGGCGGCCGCCGAGCACGGGAGTCAGCGCCGGACGCACGGGTGATGCGAATAGAGGGGTGGGGTTCAGTGGTCATTCTGGCGGGCGCTTTGGTGCCGCTCGTGCCTCTGCTCGAGTGGCTCGACGGTCACCCGCCCGCGTACTTTTCGGACGCGCTCACGCATGTTCAC
>DASUTR010000329.1:0-11548 GCA_036374535.1 Polyangiaceae bacterium | reverse complement strand
TGGCCGGCGTCGAACGACAGATGGACGAGCCGGGTCGCGAGCCCCGAGCGGCCCAAAGGCAGCGCGGCGATGGCGACGGCGTTGCCCAGAAGAACCCCGAGCCAGCCGAGGAACGCCGCGAGACGCGTCGATATCACGCCCGAGCCGGCCGGCCGCGGTGCGTTCTCGTCCGGCGCCGTCAATCGCGCTCCTTGCGCGGGCGCGGGGGCCGCGAACCCGCGTGAGCTTTGGCGTAAGCGCGCACGAGCGCCACGCGCCGATCTCCTTCGGAACCGAGCTCGTCGCGGAGGTTGTCGAGCTCGTCGGGATCGCGCTTGAGATCGTAGATTTCCTCGACGTTGTCGGCGTCGCGCAGCATCACCTTGATGCCGTCGTGAAACAGCATGGCCCGTTCCGTCGGTCGTTCCATGAAGATGGGGCGGTGCGTTTTCGGGGGATCCCCCGCGAGCAGGGGGACGAGCGATTCCCCCATCCACGGACCGGGCACGGGGAGACCGAAGAGCTGCAAGATCGTGGGCCCGAGGTCCATGAGTGAGACGTGGTGGTCGACGACTCGCGGCGAAACGCCCGGAAGCTCGATCATGAGCGGCACGTGGACCATGACCTCGTAGAGGGCTTTGTTGTGATGATAGATGCCGTGTTCTCCGAAGCCCTCGCCGTGATCGGACGAGACGATGAGCACCGTCCGCTCGGCGAGTCCGAGCTCGTGGATGGCGCGCCGGAGCCTTCCGAGCTCCCGGTCGGAGAGCGAGACCTCGGCGAGGTACGCTTCGTGTTGCGTCTTCGGCTTCTTGCCGTGCTTCCTGTACGGCGCGTGCGGGTCGATGAGGTGCGTGAAGTAGAAGAGCGGCTCGGGCCCGTGGCGCCGCAGGCGCTCGATCGCGTGATTGACGATGTCCACGCTTCCCGCAAGCTCGTTCGTATCGTCCTTGATGTACTCCTCCGCGAAGCCTCGGACGATGCCGATGCGCGGGACGAGCATGTTCGGCAAGGCGACGCCCGTCACGGTCTGCACGCCGCCCCGCGAGAGCAGCTCCGGCAGGCGCGGCCTTTGATCGTTCTCGAGCGTCGGTCGGAGCCGCGAGCGGAAGTTCCACTTCATCATCGACATGTGGCGGCCGCCGAAGAGGGTCGCCAGACTGAAACGCGTGTCGCTGCCGGAGCTCCGTGCTTGCGAGAAGTAGATCGCGTTCCGGCGGATCTCGTTGAGGTTCGGCGCGGCGTGCTCGCTCTTCGGTTCGACGAGCTCCATGCGCAAGGCGTCGATCGTCACGAGCACGACGATGGGGTTCGGCGGTAAGAGACGCGCGGATTCCGGCGGTGGGACATCGGGCCGGCGGAAGCGCCGCGCGTACCAGGGCGCGAGCTCCGCGGGGATCTCGACCGTGGCCTCCGCTTCTTGCTTCGGAGCCACCTGCCCGAGCCAGGGAACGAGGAACGCCGTGTCGCGCTGGAGGAGCTCCACCTTCACGCGACCCGATGCGGGAGCGAGCACGGCCGTCGCGGCGAGCAGCGTCGCCGCGGCGACGAACGGCCGCGGGCGCCGAACCGGCAGTCGGCCGGAGAGGCTCGGCAACGTCGCGCCGGCGAGCGACGCTCCGAGGAGCGTCGCGCCGCACGCGGCCATGAAGACGTGCGCGCCGGGATAGCCGTTGGTCAAGATCCGATCGTTCACCACGATCACCGCGGCCGCCGCGCCGAGCCCGAGCGCGCGCCACCGGCCCCGCGCCGCGAGCCGGCCCAAGAAGAAACACGCGGGAACGGAGAGCGACACGACGACGCACGCGAGCCGCACGAGCCAATCTCTGCCCGCGTCTTCCGTCCAGCGCTCGACCGCGCCCTCGAGATCGCCCGGCAGCACGAGCTGACCGAGCGCGACCGCGGCGAGCGCCACGAATGAGGCCGCGTAACGGTCACGAAAGAACGGCGCGCGGCGAACGAGGGCGACGGCTCCCCCGACCAAAAGCCCGATCGCGAGCGTCTGGCCGAAATCGATCGCGAGATGAGCGACTCGTACGGGAAGGCCGCCGGACCCGAGCGGCAAGAGCGCGATGCGGACGGCGTTCCAGAGGGCGACGCCCAGCCAACCGGCAATGGCCGCAGCTGCAGCGGAAAGGCTGTAGAGTCGGGTTTGCATGCCCACGGGCGAGCTAGCATTCCACGCGACGCGCGTCGCCGGAATTTGGCGGAGGTACGCCCGACCGAAAGCGCTCGGAACGATCGCGGCGGTCGTCGCTGCGGCCGTGCTCGTGGCAACGCAGTTCCCGGCCGGGGGAAACGACGACAGTCACATTACGTATTGGGCCGCGCATGCCCTTTCGGAGCGTGGAAGAATCGAAAACTACAACGGCCTTGCCGTGGAGCAGAGCAGCAGTCTTTCGCTCGTGCTCCTGCTCGGCTTCGTCGAATGGGTCACGGGTTTCGCAACGCCTGCGCTCGGCTTTGCGTCGGGCCTCTGCTTCGGGGGCCTCACCCTCGTCCTCGTCGCGTTGCTCTCCCCGGGAACCTCGAAGCCTGCGGCTTTCTGGCCGCCCGTCTTGCTCGGGACATGGCTGCCGTTCCTGTACTGGAGCACGAGCGGCATGGAGACGACGCTCGTCACGTTCGCCGGCTGCGCGACGGTCTTCGCCGCCGGCCGCATCGTCGACGAGCCGACGCCACCGCGACGGTCCCTCGTCGCAGTTCTCGGGCTCGCCGCCGCAACGTTCGTTCTGGCCCGCCCCGAAACGCCGATCGAGCTCGTCTGCGCGTTCGCCCTGTGCGTACCGACGCTCTTCGTTCTTTCCGCGAAAAAGGAACGCGACGCCCGCCGCACCCGTGTTCGCCGCGCTCTCGTGCTGCTCGGAAGCGCGCTCGCCCTCGTGCTCGTGGTGGGCCTCGTTCGCCTCCACTTCTTCGGGCTCGTCGTCCCGAACCCCGCGGCGGCGAAGAGCGGGGCCTTCGCGCTCGGTTCCGGCGCAGACTACCTCGGCAGCGGCCTCGTGCTCGGCGGGCCGGGGCTCGCCGTCCTTTCGCTCTTCGGCGTGGTCGCCGTTCTTGCGACGGCTCGCGAACGGTCGGTCGCGGCGGCCGCCGTCCTGCTCGTCGGGTGGGGGGCGTCGGCTCTCGCGTTCGTCGTGGCGAGCGGAGGAGACTGGATGCCGGCTGCGCGTCTCCTCGTGCCGCTCGGGCCCGCGCTCGCGGTCCTGGCGGGCGAAGCGCTCGGCGCGCTCGCTCGTCTGACTCCCGTGGGTGCGCACGCGGCCGGCGCCGTCGTCGTGTCGCTCAACGTGGCGAGCGCGCTGTCGTTCGGGGACTCCGGAGCGAACGGCAGCTACCGCGGGGCTGCCGCGCACGAAGGCCGGAAGCGGTTGCGGGCGCCGGACGTCGCCAATTTCTCCTTCTCCGAGCTCGCGAACCGCGCACACCGACGAGACGCGAGACTGCTCGGTCCGCTGCTCACGCTGATGCGGCGCTTGAATCCGAGCGAGCAAGCTCCCATCACGTTGATGTCCGGACAGGCGGGCATGGTGCCGTATTACGTCTTTCGCGAGTTCTACGGTCGGGCGCGCTTCATCGACCTCTACGCGCTGACGACGCCCGAAATCCTGCCGTGCATCCCGGCGCGCCACCAGAAGCGCAAGCTTCAAGGCGTGCACATCAGTCCCGGATACGTCATCGATCACGCCGACGAGATGGATGCGCCGTGTGGCGCCGAGCGCCCGCACGTCGTTTTCAGCACGGGACGTTGCCCGAGCTACCTCGACGAGCGAGGTTACGCGTGTTTCTACGAAGGACCTCGAGGCATGGATGCGTTCGTCGCCGTCGATCGCGAGACGCTGAAGCGCAGCCGGAAGTAGCGCTGCGCGATCAGCGCCGCGCGTCGCGGGACTTTGATTCGTGTTCGAGCGTGAAGAGCGCTCGGCCGAGCGGCAGTGCGTGGCGCTGCCCGTTCGCTTCGAGGTAGCGCAGCGCGGCCGGGCTGGTCTTGGGCAACGTGACGACGTGCGTCACGTGGTAACGCTCGAGGATGGCGCGCCGTTCCGCGGCCGGCGTCTTCGCGCCGAAGAATCGGCGCGACGCGGCCTCGCGTTCGGCGCCGTCCGTCAGCGGGTTTCCGTGATGGAGCGTGACGATCTTCGGACCGAACGTGGGAATCGACCACGACGCGAGCGGGTCGGCGAGAACGACGGCGTTCGGTCCGGCGAGCTCACCGACGCGCCTGGCATAGATGACCGTGGAACTCTCGCCGTTGCCCCCGCGCCGCCGCGCGAAGCGCTCGCTCGCATCGTCGACGTTCATGACGGCCATGGTGACGAGCAGGCCGGCGGCGCCCGCGAGTCCGGCGAGCCGCGCGCCGTACCGGAGCGCCGGCTCTCCCGCCGCGCGCCGGGGCGAGCCCAGCGCCGCGAGCAGGAGCCAGACGACGCCAATCTGCAGGAAAAATACGGCGAGCAAGGCGAAGCGATGGCCGAGCGGGACGTCGAGGAGCGCGCTCGCCCCGAATACGGCGAGCATCACCAGGGCTCCGAGCGGCACCACGAGGTGGCGCCGCTTCCAGACGAAGTACGGAAAGAGCGGCACGGCGAGCAGGCCGAATCCCAGAATTCCGAAAAGCTTTTCGCGCTCGTAGAAGGGGTGCAGGCCGCGGACGCCCGTCTCGAGCCCCTTCTGGACGCGATCGGCCGTGCCGCTCGCCACCATGCCGAGCGCCGGGTAGTACGGCCAAAGGCTCGCGAGGAGCACGCCGGCGGCGAGCGCTCCGAGCCCCCAGAGGCGTCGCTTGCCCGCGATCGAGGGTTCGGTGAGCACGAGCAGGCCCGCCGCGGTGAACGCCAGCATCGCCGTCAGTGGGTGCGTGACGTAGACGTATGCGCCCAGAAACGCGACGAGTGCCCAGAGCGCCGGCCGCTCGCGTTCCGAGCGCAAGACGCGCAAGAGCGCGGCGAGCGCGAACAGCATGACGGCGAGGGCGGCACTCGACGGATAACCCGCGACGCTGAAGTAGATCGAAAGCTTGTAGACGTTCGAGAAATGCGGTGCGTCGAGCCAGGTTCCGAACATGACCACGAGCCCGACGAGCGGGGCGCGCGGATCGCGGAAGTACTCGCGGAAGAAGACGTAGATCCCCGTGACGAACAGCGCCGCGTTCAGCACGGCCGCAATGGACATGGCGCCGAGCGCGTCGGTGCCGAACGCGCGACCCACGAGCGCGACGAGCAAGAAGTGCGGTCCGAAGCGCGGAGAGCTCGCCTGCGTCTCGATCAGCGGATGTTCGGGATGGAAGGGATCCTCGAGGAGCGCGCGCAGGACGGCGGTATGTTCCCAGTAGTCGGCGCCCGGGCTGTACGTGATGAGCCGGTAGTCGAACGCGTCCCACGCGACCCACGCGACGATCGCGAGCGAAAGAACGACGAACGCGATGTCGGCCCAACGCGCGCGCAGGAACGCGAGCGCGGGACGGATCATGGGGCGGTCAGCGGCTGCTCGATGACGGGCGGGCGGGGCGCGCGCCTTCGAAACGACATGACGGTGTGCGGGCCGACCTCGAAGCGCGAGATGCGGTAGAGCCCGGCGAGCTTGCCGGTTCGCAGCATCTTGTCGAGCCCGTGACCGACGTGAAGCACGATCCAGACGGCCTGCCGCGACGTCGCGTAGCGCTGCAGCTCGCTCGGAATCAAGGTGTCGTCCCGGAGGCAGTGAGCGTCGTAGTTCTCGTTCAGGAGCTCGGCGAAACGCGCGCGCGTGCTCGGGTGGAACTGCGTGTAGAAGCGCCAGGGATCGCAGCTTCGCCGATCGAGGATAAGCGGCGCCCGGCCGTCGCTGCCCTCACCGATTCGGACGAGCCGTTCGAGGAGCTGCGGGATTTTGGAGTCGTACGTGAAAGCCTGTTTTCTCGAGTGCCAGACGCCCTCGAAGACGATGATGGGCAAAACGACGATGGCGAGCGCGGGAATCGGCGCGAACCAGCGGAGCTTGGGATCGCTCGGAACGTCGAACGCCATGGCGGCGACGGCCGTCATGTAGACGACGGTGAAGACGTTCGTGCGAAACATGCCGAAGGGCCAGAAGCCGGCCGCGTTGAAGGCCCAGAGCACGTAGATGGGCAGCGCGATGAGCAGCGCTTCGCGCCAGCGTTTGCGCCAGATCATGACCATGAGCCCCATCAGATGGAGCGTGAGCCAGAGCACGCGATCCGCGGTCCGGAACATCTGACGCTGCGCGAAATCCATGCCGCCGTCTTGCCAGTACTCCCGCCGAATACCCGGCAGGCCCGTCATGTCACGGTACCGCTCGAACGCCCACGAGAGGTAATTCTTCGCGCCTTTGCCGGTGTAAAAGACGTTGTACTTGTTGCCCCAGTACTCGCTCGAATCCTTCGGCAGGTGGCGCCAGAGCAAGAAATACTGCGCGGCAATCACCGTGACGATGAGCCCGGCGGCCCCCGCGACCCAGAAGAAGTGGTTGCGGTTCTTGCGGAACGTTTCGAGGCCGAGGAGCGCGAAGAGCCCCGGAAATGCGAAGATGAGATCTTGGGTGAACAAGCAGCCGAGAGCCGCCCCGCCGAGCACGAGCCCGAGGTCGCGCCCGCGCCGCGTCTCGACGTAGCGGAGCGCGAGCAAGATCATCGAAAAATGCAGGAGCAGACCGATCGAATACGGTTTGAACTCCTTCGAAAAATCGATGGCCGCCGGATTGAGACAGATGATCGCGACGAAGAGCAGACGCGACGTGAGCGATTGGTAGAGCCGGCGCGCGAGCGCGGGCGATGCGATCGTGACCGCGATGCCCGCGACCCACGGCAGCGCTCGCAGCACCGTTTCGGTCGGCGAAAAGGTGACCGAGAGCGCCTTGCTGATGAGGATGAATCCCGGCGGCCGAATCAGGTTTTGCGAGAGCGGGCGCGTCGTCAGGTTCATGGCCCAGACGCACTCGTCGAGCCAAAATGCGGACGCCTCGAACAGGAAGCCTCGGGCCCGGAAGGCGAGGCCCGCGAGGACGCAGAGCACCATCAGGGCTGCGACGACGCGCTCGAGAGGGGTCTTCCCGAGCCGCGCACCCAGCGCGGCAAAGAAGCCGCGCTTCGGCGGGCGCGGCTCGCTTTCGGCCTGGGGCGGGCGCTCCTCCCTCGTCCTTCCGAAGCGCGCGCCGATTCCGGCGAACCATGCGCGTGCCTTCGCTGGAAGGAACTCCCTTGAGACCACAGGCGGAAACTACGCGTGGGCCTGGGAAAGTAAAGGGCGATCTCGCTGGTTTTGCCCTGCCATCGCGCTCGAACCAGCTGGAGGCGCGCTCGACGTGCGCGCGCGCCGCATGCTATCGAGCGACCGCCGGATGAAGCTCTTCATCCAGATCCCCTGCCACAACGAGGAACGTTCGCTGCCTATCGCCTTGGCAGCGCTTCCGAAGGCGCTTCCCGGCGTCTCGAGCGTCGAAACGCTCGTCATCGACGACGGCAGCAGCGACCGGACGGCGGCCGTCGCTCGAGAGCTCGGGGTGACGCACGTCGTCGGCTTCTCCCGCAATCAAGGGCTCGCCAAGGCGTTCATGCTCGGTATCCGCTCGTGCCTCGAGCGGGGTGCCGACATCATCGTCAACACGGACGCCGACAACCAGTACGACGCGCGCGATATTCCGGCGTTGATTCAGCCCATTCTCGACGGCCGCGCGGAGATCGTCGTCGGCGCCCGGCCGATCGCCACCGTCGAACATTTCTCGCCGGTGAAGAAACTGCTCCAGCGCATCGGTAGCGGCGTGGTCGCGCGCGTGAGCGGGACTCGCGTCGTCGACGCCCCGAGCGGCTTTCGGGCCTTCACGCGCGAAGCGGCGTCGCGGCTGAACGTGTTCAGCGACTACACCTACACGCTCGAGACGATCATCCAGGCCGGGCAAAAGAACATGAGCATCGTCTCGGTGCCCGTGCGGGTGAACGCCGACCTCCGGCCTTCGCGCCTCGTTCGGAGCATCTTCTCGTACGTCCGCCGCTCGATCGTGACGATCCTGCGTATTCTCATCATCTATCGTCCGGTCGCCTTCTTCTTGAGCATGGGGATGCTCTTGTTCTTTTCCGGCGTGGCGCTCGGCGTGCGCTTCCTCTACCTTCGCTACTGGGCGGAGGTGGGCACGGGTCACGTTCAGTCGCTGATTCTCGCGGCGGTGCTGATGATCTTCGGGTTTCAGACGGGCCTGCTCGCCTTCATCGCCGACCTACTCTCGGTAAATCGCCGCTTGCTCGAGGAGCTTCTCGAAGCCAAGCGGATGGCGCGGAAGGAGCGCGATGGCTGAACGCGCGCGCACGCCGGGCGGCCTCGGACGGCTCGGCGTGCCGCTCTTCGTGGCCGTGTCGATCGTTCTTGCCGGCACGCGGGCCGGCGCGTTCACGCACCGCGTCGGTCCGGGCGATACCCTCGCGTCGATCGCCGAGAAGTATTACGGCAGAATCCAGTACGAACGGCTCCTCGTCGCCGCGAACTTCCTCGACGTGCGCGGCGGCACGCCCATCGTGCGCGGGATGCGGCTCGAGGTTCCGGCGCTCGAGCATCGTAAGGTCGCGCAGGGTGACACCTGGGAAACGCTCGCGACGGACCTTTTGGGTTCGCCGTCGCGCGCCGATGTTCTGTCGATGGCGAACGACTCGAGCCCGTGGCTCGCGCCCGACCCCGGCTCGGAAATCGCCGTGCCGTACAATCTCAGGGTCGTCGTGGGCGAGGGCGAGCAAATCACGCAGGTCGCCTACCGGCACCTCGGCGACATGAAGCACGCGTGGATGCTCGATCGGTACAACGGGCTCGAAGGAAGAAAGCTCGCGCGCGGCGACGTCGTGCTCGTGCCGCTCACCGATTTGCCGCTCACGCAAGCCGGGCGCGAGGCGTTCACGCAAGCGCTCGGCGCGACGTGCTCGGAGGCGGCCGGCGCGGGGAAGAAGACGCAGCGCAAGATTTCCCAGGAAATTCCCGCACTCGTGGCGGACGTGCGCGCGGGCCGCTACGTCGACGCCGTGACCCGCGGAACGCGTTTCGTGGCGACCGGCATGCTCACCGAGCCGCAGCTCGCCCTCGTGCATCAGAAGCTCACCGAGGCCTACGTCGCGCTCGACGCCGTCGGGCTCGCGACGGCTTCCTGCGCCGAATGGCGCAAGCGAGACCCCGCCGCACGCCTCGACCCGGCGCTGCACAGCCCCAAAATCATCTCTGCGTGCGAGCACGCGGAGCCGTGACGTCCGACGTTCGCACCCGGCTCGATTGGGGCGCGTTCGCGCCGCTTCGAATCAAGGCGCGCAGCGCCGCCGAGGGGGCGTGGTCGGGGGCGCATCGCAGCGTCCGCAAGGGTGCGGGCGTGGAGTTCGCCGGCCATCGCGCCTACGTCCACGGCGACGATCTGCGCTTCATCGATCGGCACGCGCTCATGCGCCACGGCACGCTGATGCTGCGCGAGTTCGAAACCGAAACGGATCGGAGCGTGTATCTAGTGCTCGACGCTTCGAGCAGCATGAGTTTCCGCGGACAGCGAGCGCCGGGGGCGAAGCTCGCCTTCGCCGCCGTCCTCGCCGCAGCGCTCGCCTGGGTGGCGATCCGCGGCGGCGATCGCGTCGCGCTCGACTTCATCGGCGGCGCCGGCCGCGCGCTCCCGCGCGCTTCGGGCGGAGAAGCGTTCGAGCGGCTGCTCGGCGCGCTCGAGCATGCGAGCGCTTCGGGCGCGGTCGGCGGGCGCGAGCTCGAGGAATCGCTCGCGTCGGTCGAGCGCCGCGCGGGTCGGGGCGCCTTCGTCGTTTTGTTCAGCGACCTCTTGGACCTTCCGCCCGGCGCGCCGGCGCGTCTCGGCGCGCTTTCGTCGAAAGGGCGGGCGGTCTGCGTCGTGCAGACGCTCGATCCCGACGAGCTCGAGCTGCCGTACGACGGGCCGGTGCGCCTGCAGTCGCTCGAGGGCGACCTCGTCGTCGACACCGACGCCCCCCGCGTGCGTGAAGAGTACCTGCGGGCGCTCGACGGGCTCAAGACGAGCTATCGCGAAGCGCTCGTCGCGCGGGGCGCCGAGCTCGTTGCCGTTTCGACCGCCGATCCGCCGACCGAGGTCGTGCGGCGCGTGCTCACGACTCTCGGAAGCGTGGCGCGATGAGCTTTCTCGTCTCGGCGGCGCTCGCGCTCGCGCTGCTCGTGGCGCTGCCCGCCGTCGCTCACCTGTTTCGGCGGGGGCGCGCTCGTCCGCTGCCGTTCCCGCCGGCGGCGCTCGTCCCCGCCGCCCGCACGCTCGCGCGCCGCGAACGGCGTCTCGAAGACAAGCTCCTGCTCTTCGTTCGCGCGCTCGCCATCCTCCTCCTCGCGATCGTCGGCGCGACCCCGCTCGTCCAGTGCTCGCGTCTATCCCTGTCGCGCGGCACGGGCGGTTCGCTCGCCGTGGGCATCGTGCTCGACGACTCGCTCAGCATGCGCGCGCGACTTCCGGAGGGCGAGACGCGCTGGCAGCGAGCGCACGACGCGGCGCGTGATCTGCTCGCCTCCACGCGTGAAGGCGATTCCGTCTCGATCGTGCTCGCAGGGAAACCGGCTCGCATCGTCCTCGGCTCGACGACCGACCTCGGGCTCGCGCGGCGCTCGCTCGACGCGCTGGTGCCGAGCGATCGCGGGACGGATCTCGCGGGCGCGGTCGCGCTCGCGCGCTCCGCGCTTTCGGACGTGGGTCAACGCCCGCGCCGCATCGTGCTCTTGAGCGACCATGCGAGCGAGGCGTTCGCCGCCGGGACTCCGGCGCCCTGGGCGCCCCTTCCCGAGCTCGCGCGCGCGGTGCCGGATTGCGGCATCGTCGCGGCCGAGCGGCACGGCGCCCGCGTCGTTGCGACGGTCGCGTGCAATCGCGCCGAAGCGGCGCGGGGCCGTCGCGTCGAGGTCGCGCCGCTCGCGGGCTCCGGCGTCGACCCCGCGGCCGAGCGGCGCGCCGCGACCGACGCGCCGCGGTCGAGCGACAAGGCGCTCGCCGACGCCCCGCTCGACGCGCGCGCGGGCGTGCAAAGCGTCACCCTCGCCGCTCCCGCGAAGGAGCGGATGCTCGCCGTTCGGCTGACGGGGACGGACTCGCTCGGGCACGACGACGTTGCGCCCGTGAGCCCCGACGAAAGCGCGCTCGGCGTCGCCGTCATCGCCGACGCGGCGCGCAGCGGCGTCGCAACGGGCGGCGCGACGCCGCTCGAGCAAGCGCTCGTCGCGCTGGAGGCGGACCTCGCGCAGAGGCCGCTCGCCGTCCTGCCCGACGAGGCGAGCGAGCTCGACGCGTTCGGTCTGATTTTGCTCGACGATCCGCGCGGGCTCGGTCCCGAAGTGCGCGCCGGTCTCTCCGGTTTCGTCGAACGAGGTGGCGTCGCGGTCGCGCTACTCGGGCCCAGCGTCGAATCCGTCGAGATCGGCGCGACGCTCGAGCCGTTCGCGTTCGGCGCTGCGCGCTGGGAACGGAAGCCGGCGACTCCGGGCGCGAAGGTCGGCTCGCTCGGCTGGGTGGGCCCGGAGGCGGCGAGCCTTTCGGAGCTCGCGCTCGAAGGACGCGTGCTCGTCGACGCCGGACGGCTGCGCGACGCTCG
>DASUTR010000328.1:0-8618 GCA_036374535.1 Polyangiaceae bacterium | reverse complement strand
AAATCGGACTTCGGAGAGGGCTACGTTGCGCGCGTTGGTTCAGCGGGAGCCCAAAGGGGGCAACTGACTCGTCCATCCTCGGGCGGGGGAAGAAGAACCACAGGGAAGGGATAAAATGAAACGATGGGTAGGAACGGGCGTCGCCGCCGTTGCGGCGCTATTGGGAATGACGGAGACCGCGTGGGCGGTGTGCAGCGATTCGAGCGAGGTTTCGGTCACTACGGTGAACCGAACGTTCGCGTCCGGAGCGTCGTGGAGTATCGGCGTGAGCCGGCGCGGCTGCGAAGGCCTCACTATCGGTCCGGCGACTTACAAGCCCGCGGGCGCCGCATCCGGGACCCTCGTGCTGTTCAAAGGCACGCTCGCCGAGGTCTTCGTGCCGTATCACACCGGGTCGGCACGTTTTCTCGACGTCACGCAGTCCACGAGCGGGCTCGGTGTCGGCGCGGTCGCGCTCAGCGCGGCCGAATGCCACGGGACGCTGTTCGACGGCAATCGCATCTGCGTCAGCAACCATGACGGCGGTTACGGTTGGAAGTTCGGCACGAGTTTCCGAACGGCGCAGGCGATCGAAATCTACATGAGCTCGCAGCTCGGCCAGTACAACTACATCAATCAGTGGACTTTCCACGACGACGGCGTCATCGAACCGCAGGTCGGTTTGACCGGCCGCTTGCAGCAATACGGCAGTACGAACGCCTACCTTCCGTACGGCCAGCGCGTGAATGCCGAATCGGCCGGGACGCCGAGCGTCGCCAAGTCTCACATGCACAACTTTTACTACCGACTCGACTTCGACATAGCCGGCGGTGGTAGCGACCTCGTAACCCGCTTTACTTTCACGCCGTCGACGACGCCGAGCCCGGATACTTCCTGCGCCACGCCCGGCCAATGCGCCGTCACGACCCGAACGCCGATCCTCACGGAGACCTCGAACGCGTGGTCCTCGACCGGGCAGACGTCGTGGTTCATTTCCGACAAAGTCGTTTCGAACACGGACGGCCGGCGCATCGGGTACGAGCTCATTCCGAACGGCTCGGGCATTTGGCGCGGCATGACCAGCACGTCCGAATCATGGACCAACGCTGAATTGTGGGTGACCGCGTTCAATGCCTGCGAGCGCTACCCGGCCTTCAACGCGGCGCCGAGCATCGATGCGTCGTGTGGGACGCCGGCCTCCACCCTGACTCAGATGCTGAACGGGCAATCGGTGGACGGCCAAGACCTCGTGGTCTGGTACGTCAATCACTTCCAGCACGTACCGCGTGACGAGAACGAGTTGAACATGCCGATCGAGTGGACGGGTTTCCACATCGAGCCGCGTAACTTCTTCGCTTCGAATCCGGCGCCGTGAGCCGTGCAGAGCGGGTGGGTGGTGCTAAAACAGCATCGCCCACCCGGCCTGCGCCCGTCACTTCGTTCTCGGGAGAGTCGTCATGGAATCGACCTCGCATCCGAAACTCGTGCTTGCATCGATCGCCGTGATAGGTGCGCTCGCACTCGCCATCGTGGTGGTCACGACGCGAAAGGGGCAGCACGGGTCGGCAGCGACCGGTGCGTCCGATTCGGCGAGCGAGGGAGTCGCTGCGCGGGACAAACCTCGACGCACGCTCGCCCTACCGGCAGCACCCGCCCGAGCGGGCGACAACGGTACTGAACCAACGGTCGCCGAGCCACCGCTCGACGACGAAGAAGCTCCGGCTGGCGACGCGCGGCCGGCACCGCCGGTGGAGGCATTCGCCAATCCCGGCGCGGCACGAACGTCGAACACCGGAACCGGCCTCGTCTTCACGGCCCCGCCAGGCGCCGAGGCGGTCGACGTGAAGAAGAAGGCGAACGCCCCGGCGGGCGAGCCGCAAACCGTGGCTGCCGCAGCGCCGCCGGCGCAAACCGCAGCCGACGTCCTTCCGCCGACGTCCCCGGACGCGTTTCAAAATCCTGGCGAGCGCCCGGCGCGACATCGCGATACCGGCTTGGTATTCGCCACTCCCCCGAAGACGGCGGAAGGCCTGAAGTAGGTCGCTCCATGCGCGACGTGCCCGCGATGCAACCTGCGCTCCTCGTCATCGCGTGCTCGCTCTTCGCAGTGAGCGGCTGTGCGGGGCAAAGCAGCAATAACGATCGCGACGGCCGCGGGCAGGCCGCCACGGGAGGAGACGGAACCGGCGGCTCGAGCGGCACTGCGGGGTCCGCCCGGGGCGGCGGCGCAGGCACGGGACAGAGCGCCGACGAGTGTCTCTTCGAGGGCAAGCGCTACGCGAACGGAACGAGCTTTACCAAAGAATGCAACGTGTGCACGTGCGACTTTCCCGACGTGGCTTGCACCACGCGAGATTGCAGCGGCGGCACGGGTGGGAGTGCGGGCACGGGCGGGAGCGCCGGCACGGGCGGTACCTCCGCAGGTCGAGGCGGATCCGGTGGTGAAGGAGGCGAGCCGAGCTGCACGTACGCGGACGTCGGCGCATTTTGCGTGTTGGGGAATCCCATCGATTCGGGAGAACAGCTCACCCCGGGCATGCCGCTCCGCATTTCGCTTCAGCCAAGCGGCTGCCATTCGAGTAGCTGCACGACGGTCGTAAGCTCCGCCTGCAACTACCTCGCGAGCGATACGGAGATCATGGTCTCCCCGTTTCTCTGCCTTCGCGAGCAGGGCGACGCCTGCACGGACGATTGTGGCGGAGGTAGCGCCGAGTGCGACGTGGGCCTGACACTCGCCGCGGGGACGAATCGCGTGTCGATCGCGGGGACACAGCTCCAAATCACGTTCACGGTACCGAGCGTGGCAACACCCGGTGCGCTCTGCACGAGTTCCCCGAACGGGGAGTGACGGCACCAACGGTTCTGCGGCTCGGAAAAGCACGCTTTCCGTCAACCCTGAGCGCCGCCGTTCCTTTCGCGTGAATTGCGCCCCTGCACGGCGCTAATTGAGCCTTACTGACGGCGCAGTCAGAGCAAACCGACGCCTCGTCAGCGTTATAAGCCGTCGCCGCCGTGGTCCGGTGCTTGCACCACGGCTGAGCGGAGGTCCAAAAATGATCCGATCGATGAAGATGGGGTGGGTGTTTCTCGCTGGGTTCGGGCTGCTGGGTTGCGCGGCCAATATCGATGAGAAGGGTGCGGGGGACGGAGAGAACGTGACGACCGAGGACGTACCCCTCGAGTTCGACTCGCGCGCCGAGCTTCACGAGTGGCTCGCAAACAAGGCCAGCGAACTCGGGCTTTCCGACGTGGTGGTGCACCGCGATGCAGAGGGGACGGTCGATTCGCTCGTCATGCCGGGAGAGAGCCGGGACGTACTCTTTGCGAGCCTGCTCGGCAACAAGGGCCATTTCACGCTCGAGGGACACGAGATCGCGCCCGAGCGCACCGCGGTTCGCCCCGATCTCCTCCAGGCGTCGAGCGTCGCGAGCTCCCTTGCGCCCGCCGCTCCGGCCGACGTCCCCATCACGACTCGCGCCACGAGCGGTATTCCGAGCGCGCAGACGAACTGCTCGGGTGCGTTTTGCGTGACCGGCCGGTCGTGGAACAATCACTACAGCATCTTCAGCTTCGGTTATCACGACGTCGGCGGCGACGTGTCCGCGCCGGGCATCGTGACCACGTATCCGGCGATCAACGCGGCCACGAACACCTGCAACACGCGGATCGGCTGCAGCCCTCCCGTTTGGACGTGCAATGCGGGCGACAAGCTGTCGATCGTCCAGACCCGGACGAGCTGGGGAACCGTGGTCGAGACCCGGACCTGCATTCACACCGTCGGCTTCGCCGCCGTCACCAACACGTACTTTTCGAACACGAGCAACTGCGGTTCGGGGCATTGTCAAAACGTGCCGACTCCCGTCGCGACGTACAGCGCCTTGAACAGCGGTTACGCGAACGCGAGTCAGAGCTTGACGGCGATCGGCTACTTCGTGATCTCGTGCAACAACGGCTTCGGTCCGGCCGAGTGCTACGTCGACGGCGTGTGCTCGAGCCAGTTTGCGATGGGCCCAGGCGGCGCGGCGAGCACGCGAACGGCAGCCGGCTCCTATGACTGCCTCTGAGGCTCGCGGCTTTGCGCTCGTGCGTCGCGGCTTGCGGGCCGCGGTCGTGGCGGCCGTCGCTGGTTTGTCGGTCCTGGGACCGTGCTCCGCCGCCCGCGCGGAGCCGGTCCCGGTGCTCGACATCGATCCGAGTCAGCCGGGGGCAAGGCTGCAGGTGAACTTTCCGAGCGACGCGTACGGCGACGCCGACCGTCTCCTTTATCGAGTGAACGGCTCGAAGGACATCGAGGTCGACCTTCAAGTCTTCGCCGGTAAGGACGAGGTCGGGTTTCCCATCGAGCTCGGGGCCGCGGTGCTGGTCGACGGAAAGCAGGCGCGATTCAGCGTCGACGGCAGATTACCCGCCAAGACCGGCAAGCTGGGGCTGCCTTCGCCCGGCGTCGTCACCCGGGCGAAGTTGTCGCTCGACGGCAAGCACCTCGCCGCGGGAGTTCACAGCGTGGATCTCTTGCTCTTTCGCAGCGACGGCGTGCCGTTTCCCTGCTGGAGCTTTCTCGTGGTCAAGGGCACGCCTCGCGCGCCTCGCCCGACGGCGAAGACGGACTTCATCGTGGCGGCCGGCGGCGCGCGTCCCGCGGCGGACTTCTCGCTCGCTTCGGATCCGCGGCCGCTCTTCGGTCCCGTGCGCAAGGCGTCGCCCCGGGAGCTCGAGTCGGTCACCCTGCGCGCGCGCCTCGAGCGCGCGGCAGGGAGCGAAGTGCGCTTGGAGCTCGCGGTCGCCGCCCTGCTCGACGACACGCAAATTCCATTCGATGAAGGGCACGCGCCCGCGGTTTCTCTGGAGCACGGGCACAAGGCGAGCGCGGAGCTCACCCTGCGGCCGCTTCCCCGCACGAGCGCGGGCCACCGACTCCTGTTCGTCCTTTGGCGCCGCCCGCTCCTCACCGAGCGCGAAGGGTTCCTCGAAGCACGGTTCTGGCCGACCAAGCAGATCGGCGGTCTCAAGTGGTGAACACCTTCGCGGCAGGTTCCGAACGGGGATCACTCGCCCGTTCACTCGAACGTCACGGGCGTCAATCGCTCGCGGTCTTCGATGTCTCCGGTACCGAGCTGACCGACGTCGTTTTTCCCGGCGCAGCCGAGTGTCGCATCTTGTCCGATCGCGCAGGTGCTGAAGCGGCCGACGGCGACACCGACGTAGCCGTGGCTGACGAGCACCGGTTCCGCGCGCAGCTCGCGATCGCCGACGCCGAGTTGACCTTCGACGTTACGTCCCCAGCAAGAGAGACCGGTGTCGACGTCGATGGCGCACGTGTGAAAGGTGTCGCTGCGGAGCTCGGTGAAATTGCCCGCGTTGGGGAGGCGCCTGGGCGAGGTTACGAGCGTTGCGCCCGCGATGCCGAGCGGCGCGCCCTCGTTCTCTTCGAAGGCAGTGTTGTAACCCCAGCAATGAGCGCTGAGGTCTCCGCGCAGGGCACAGGTATGATCTTGTCCCGCTTCGACCGCGAGCCAGTCGTCGTCGGAGCCGATCTGAATCGGCACGCGGATCTGTAGCCCGGCGGCCTCGCCGAGTTCGTGCTCGCTGTTGCGACCCCAGCCGAACAGCGCGCCGTCGTCGCGGATTGCGCACGTATGCCCCTGTCCGGCATCGACCGCCCGGAACGAACCGGGTACGGCCACGGGCCCGAGCGCGTCGGCGACCGTCGGATCCTCGCCGTATAGCTCGTCGTGCTGACCGAGCTCCCCTTCGTCGTTTTTTCCCCAGCAGTGTAGCGTCGAGTCCTCGAGCAGCGCGCAGGTGTGCGAAAAGTGCGTGGTGACGAAGCGCGCGCGCTCCGGCAGGTCAACGAACTCGGGCACGTCGCGGGGGTCCCGGTCACCGGTTCCGAGCTGGCCGCGATCGTTCGAGCCCCAGCATGCGACGCGACCGCGCTCATCGAGCGCGCAGCTGTGATGCGTGCCGGCGGCGACTCCGCTCCATGAACCATCGAGCGCCAATGCCTGCGGCGCGAGGCTCGCCTCCGTACCCCCGACGCCGAGCTGCCCGAACGTGTTGTCGCCCCAGCAGTAAACACGAGCGTTCCAAATTGCGCAGCCATGATTTTCCCCGAGCGCGACGTCGGAGACACCCCGTTCCTCGGAGCTCGGCTCGCTTTTCGTCGTTTCCTCCAGACCGAGCACGAGGTGACACCCGGTGAGGTGGAGCAGGAAGCAGATGAGCCACGGGTTTCTCAAAACGCCCCTCCCAGGGTGACGTCCGCGCCGCTTCGCGTGACGCGCACGTTCACGGGAAGGCGCGCGCTGCCATCGCCACGTGCCGGATAGACGAGAAAGTAAACGGCGACGGCGGCGCCGGCGATTCCGACGCCTGCGCTCACGCTGGACACGAGCGCGAACCGGCTGGCGCGCTCCGAAGCCTCGACCGCCTGGTCGTCGCAGACGTCGCTCGGGCAGTGCTCGTTGCGCGTGTCCCACTCCGATTTCGCGCGCAATCCGAAGTAGGTGGTGCCAGCGAATCCGAGCACGCTGATCGCGCCGGGAATGGCCACGTCCCAGCGAAACTCCGAGTCCTCTCCGGCGTTGCTCGAGGAGAGGGGCGTGGGCGCTCGCGTGGTTGGCGTGGCAACGAGAAGGGGTGGAACGCGCACGATGCGTTGCGTCCCCTGCTCGACCACACTAATGCTTTGGGTCCAAGGCTTTCGGTCGGGTGCCGAGGCCGCGACCACGTGTTTGCCGGGATCCACCGGCATTGCGCTTCCCCATAGTTCGGGGTCGAGCCTGCCTCCGTCGAGCGTGATGAGGAGCCCCGTTCGCCCGGTTTCCGGCGGAACGATCGTGAGACGGCAAAGGGTCGCCTCGAGCGCCTGGAGACGTTCCTTTGCGAAGCGCTCCCCCTCGACGTTTTCTTCCGTCCGGCTCAGCGCGAGGCCCTCGCCGTAGTGCGTCCAGGCGGTCGCGGTTCGGCCCTGTGCTTCGCGACAAACCGCGAGGTTTAGCAACGTGCCGGAGGCAGG
Source organism: Polyangiaceae bacterium (assembly GCA_036374535.1). Taxonomy (GTDB): domain Bacteria; phylum Myxococcota_A; class Polyangia; order Polyangiales; family Polyangiaceae; genus PMG-095. Next base: position 1,621 of record DASUTR010000328.1, on the reverse strand, counting down.
GTCTACGTGGTGGCTCTCGGCGAACTTGGCGCACGCTTCTTCGTAGCGGCGCGCTTTCATGGCCGAACGCCCTTCGACGAAAAAACGCTCCGCGCGCTCGGCATCCTGCTCCGACGCCTGAGCCTGCACCGCGGCACTCGCCGACGCGACACCGAGCGCTACGAGACACGCGACGTGTGCCCTCAGGAGCGACGCCGTCAGCCTGCGTCTACCTGCGACGCGTGAGAGCGGGATCATCGTAGTCGGGGCCCTGCGCCGGCGGTTCGGCGGACGTTCTAGACATGGGTTGAGGCGGTTCGGTGCTTGCGGCCGGCGCAGTCGCGATCGAAACGACGTTCGAGGCGACGTGCGTCGGCGCGTGCTGCTTTCCGGCGCTCGCTCGGGCCGAGGGTACCGGGGGATGCACCCTGGGCTCGTAGGATGCCGGGACGGGGCGCGGCGGAACGTAGACGTGGTGCGCTGGCTCTTCGGGCTCGCTCGATGAAACGAGCCGCGTATCCGGTTGACCGAACGCTCTCGGCGAGGACTCGATACTCGCGCTGTTCCCGACGTCGCTGGCAACGTATCCGCCGGCGGCGGCGATGGCCACGACGAGCCCCGCACGAGGTAGCCATTTCGAGATCGACGGGCTCCGCGGTTCGGGCGTGGCACGGCGCGGTAGCGAAGCGGTCGCGGCCGTCGTACTCGGGGTGGCAGGCCGTAAAAGTTCGCCGGTTCGAAGTGGCGCTACGTCGTCCGGCAGGCTCTCCGCGGCGCCGGCGTCCGTTTGGAACGAGACGAGCTCCACGCGGCATCGTTCGGGCGAAACGCGAGCGGCCTCGCGGAGCGCACTCCAGAAAGAGCCGACGTCGCGAAACCGTTGACGAGGCTCGAGGGCGACGGCCCTGGCAAACACCGACTCCACCTCTTCCGCGAGCTCGACGCCTCGGGCCGCCGGTGTCGGCCGGACGGTGGGATCCAGACAAGCGGCCATGAACTGCGCCGATTCTCGCCCGGAGAAGGGAATGTTGCCGCTCAGCAACTCGACGCAGACGAGGGCGAGTGCATGGACGTCCGTCCAAGCACCGGTGGCGCCGAGCCGTTCGAGCCATTGCTCCGGCGCGGCGTACATCGCCGTGAAGGAAGCCGTCGCACCCGCGGTCAGCGCGTGTTGCGCCGTCGTGTCGGCTCCTTCGTCGACGAGCTTCGCCACGCCGAAATCGAGGATTTTCACGCTGAGCTCGCCGTCTTTCAAGCTTGCGAACAGGTTGCCGGGCTTCACGTCACGATGCACGACCCCGCGCGCGTGCGCGAGGGCGAGCGCCTCCGCAGGTCCGTGGAGCAACTCGAGCACCTGGGGCAGCGACATCGGTCCATGGCCGCGTTTGCGACGCAGCTTCGCTTCGCAATCGAGCGAGGCGCCGTCCAGCCATTCGAGCGCGAGGTAGGGTGCGGGCGAGCCGTCCCTCGAGCCGATCGTGCCCGTCTCGAACGCGCGAACGATCGACGGATGCCGTGCCGAGAGCTCGAACAGCATGCGCCCTTCGCGTTGAAAGCTCGCGACGCGCGCCTGCTTCCGTTCGAGCGTCCACGACTCCGGAAGCTTCAGTACCTTGAGCGCGATCGGCGACGCGAAGCCGAG
>DASUTR010000327.1:0-4196 GCA_036374535.1 Polyangiaceae bacterium | reverse complement strand
TCTCGAGATAGTCGCCGAGCAGGTCGTCGGGACCGATGTTGCGCAGGAGCCCCTGCCAGAGGTGCCGGTGCGTGTCGACGAATCCCGGCATGACGATGTACCCGCGAGCGTCGACGACCTCGGCGCCGTGCGCCGAGAGCTGACTCCCGACGGCGCGGATAATCCCGTCCTCGACGAGCACGTCGCCCTTCGTGAAATCGCCGAGGTCCGGATCGATCGTGAGCACCGTGCCGCCCTTCACGAGCATCCTTCGCGGTCCGTGCCCGTGTCCCCGACCGTGCGCCGAAGCCAAGCCCGGCGCGGCCACCAGGCCGAGCGAGCCGCCGAGCCCCAAGAGCAGGCGTCGTGAAAGTTCGAAATCGCGAATGCCCCGTTCGAATTTGTCGTCGCTCATCACGCTCTCCCTTTCCCGAGTGGTACCGCCCGGCCGAGCGTTCACTCGACGCGGATCACGGTCCCCGATCCAGACGGACGCTACACGGACCCGCGCGCATGTACAGTCCTTAAATTGTCCACACGCGCGCGCTTCCGGAGCTCAGGGCTTCTTCAATACGATGGGATACGTCACGCGAACGACGCCTGATTTCGGCGCGCGGAACGTCACCGTCAGGACCGCGCGGAGAATGCAGCTCGAGACGAGCGGGTTCAGGTTCGCCGTGTCGTCCGTGAGCTTCGTGATGCGTCCCTGCTCGGTGATTTCGAAGTTGAGCTGAACGCGAACGGGCTTGTCCTCCAGCGTCCCGGCATCGAGCGCTTTCTCGTGGCACTCGCGAATGGCGGGGTAGGTCCTGCGCATCGCGGCCTCGACGCGCGTCGCGTGGAGTTGTCCGGAGACGGCGATCGTGCCCGCTTGGACGCCGGCCGTGAGCTCGGTTTCGGCGGCAGGAGGCGCGGGCATCGTGGGATCGTTCGGGTCAGGTGCGGCCGACGGCTCCGGCGAAGCCGCGGCGGGCGGAGCGGGCTCGCCGGACGGAGGCGACTCGGACGCCGGCGCTTCGACGACGGCGTTCGCGGGAACGAACGTCGACGATTCGACGGGTTCTCGTCGAGGAGCGGGAGTGGGGCGCGACGCACAGGCGAGCGCCGCGACGAGCGCGAAGACCGGCGAGATTCGAGAGCAGTCCATGACGCCGTCATTTTAGCGCTCGCCGCCCCGGCGACATCGTCGCTCGAAGCGCCGGGAAAGTGCCGCCCCCCGGCCCGCGAGGCAATACTCCCCGCCGGCCGTGGCATCGCGGCTCACCTTGGCGTGAGCGTCCGCACGTAAAGCTGGTAGTCGCCGCTCGTCGCGAGCGGCAGGAGATTGCGCGCCTTCGAGCTGAAGGAGACCTTGCTTCCGTCGCCCGAGACGAACGGGTAACGGCTGTCGTCGTCGGATTGCGAGCCGTCGCCGGCGACCGAAACCCGCTCGAGCGCCCCGCTCATCGCGTCGAAAAGGAAGATATCGGCGACGCCGTTCGTGTCGTCGTCCACGAGATTCGTGGAACTGCTGCGAAAGACGAGATAGCGGCCGTCCCCCGAGAGCGAAGCTTGCTCGCTGAAATCGTCCCCCTCCTCTCCGAGCGAGTTCGCGCTCACCAATGCGAGCTCGTCGGCGCCGATGACGTAGCGGTAGATCTGACCGCCCGAGCCGAACGCAATGACGTCTCCCGAATCCGAAAGGTCCGTGGACTCGTAGTTGAACGCGAAGAGCGGGAGCGTCGTGGTCGTGTCCAGCGTGCGATCGAAGAGCTCTAGTTGCGACACGTACTGCCCGCGGGTCCCGGGCGGCCGCGTCGCCCAGAGGACGAAACGACCGTCGCGCGAAATCGCCGGACGATAGTTGTCTTGTCCGCCGTCCGTGACTTCGAAGTAACGAGTTTCGTTGGTTTCGAGATCGTACTCGACCGAGGTGTCGTGGTCGCCCTCCTCGAGGCCGCCCTGACAATTCGAAAAGCCTTCGGCCACGATGAACCGCGCATCGCCGGACATGTCGACCCAGTAGGTGCACGCGTAGCTCGCCGCGAATCGCCGCGTCGTCGCCGCCTCCCGATCCCGAAGGTAGACCCAGATCCCCTCGGGTGGCGTCCCCGCCGTGAGCTCGTAGCTCATCGCGGTGAACGCGACGTAGCGCGCGTCGTCCGAGGGGACCAAGAGCCACGTATACGCTTGCGCGGGATCGTCTCCGCCGTAGCGCTTACTGATGAGCTCGAGCTCCCGCGTTTCGAGATCGAACAGAAAGCCGTCGCTCCTTCCGTTGAGGTCGTTCGCTACGAGATCACCCGCCTCCGAGTCGAAGGCGACGTAGCGCCCGTCCGGTGTCAGGCGCGAGAACGCCGCGTCACCGTCGGAGACTCGGCAGTCGAGCGACAGCGTCACGAGCTCGAGTCCGTCGCGGGCGTTCGCTTCCGTCAGCTTGCACGGCTGTCGGTCGGGCTCGCCCCCCACGCCCCCGTCCGATCCACCCGTGCCCGCCACGTTCGAAGCTCCGCCCGATCGTCCTCCCGCGCCGCCCGTCGCGGGCAACCCCCCCGCCGCGGCCATGCCGCCGGTTTCGTCGAGGATGATCGTTCGTCGGTCTTTCGATCGCCCCCCACACGCGAGAGCGCCGAAGAGCGCGAGCGCCAGCGCGGAATGGAGCAGAGACGTCCCTTGCACCGGCCACTCTCGACTATAATGCACGGGCGTTGGGTAGATCAACCGGCCGAGTCCACGGCGCTCCGGTGGCCGTCTTCATTCTCGTCGTGCCAATCGCTGCTTGCAGCGGTCGCAGCCGGACGGAGAACGACTACGTGCGACGCGACGGTGGCAGCGAAGGCGGCACCTCGAGCGCCACGGGTGGAACGAGCTCGGGCGGAAGAAGCGGCGGCGCCGCGGGCACGAGTCAAGGCGGAAGCTCCGCCGCGGGTGGTGACGGTGGCGCGGCGGCGGCTTCGAACGGCGGTACCGGAGACGCGGGCGAGGGAGGAAAGCCGGACGTCACGGGCGATCTCCTCTACATCAAGGCGTCGAACCCCGACGCCGCAGACTATTTCGGACGCGCGCTCTCGCTCGACGAGCGCTGGCTCGCTGTCGGCTCCACGAACGAGAGCAGTCTCGCAACGGGCATCGACGGCGACCAAGCGGACGACAGCGAGGACGGCAGCGGCGCCGTGTATCTCTACTCGGGTAGAGAATCGGGGTGGGGCCAGCGAGCTTACGTCAAAGCCTCGAACACCGAGTCTACCGACGGCTTCGGCACGGCGGTTTCGCTCTCGGGCGGTACCCTCGCCGTCGGCGCACCGTTCGAGGACAGTCTAGCGACGGGCGTGAATGGGGACGAAGGCAACGGCGGAGCCAATCTCGGCGCCGTCTACGTCTTCGCTCTCGACGGCGACACGTGGCGGCAGGAAGCGTACATCAAAGCCTCGCACGCCGGTTCCGTCGACCTCTTCGGAACCAGCCTCGACCTCGAAGGGAACCGGCTCGTCGTCGGAGGCCCCTGGGAAGACGGCGCGGCGACGGAAATCGACGGCGATCCGACGGACCGCTCGGCGCAGAACAGCGGCGCCGTCTACGTCTTCGAGCGCGACGCGAGCGGCTGGGCGCAAGTCGCCTACCTCAAGGGAGCCTATTCGGAGGCGAACGACGAGTTCGGAAAATCCGTGGCGCTGAGCGGCGATACGATCGCGGTGGGCGCACCGGGCGAGAGCAGCAGCCAGACGGGGATCGACGCCGAGCCCGTCGACGCTCTCGAAAGCGACAGCGGCGCCGTCTACTTGTTCGAACGCGACGGGGCGAGCTACCGGCAAACGGCTTTCTTGAAAGCTTCCAATGCCGACGCCGAGGACGCTTTCGGCGGCTTCGTCGCGCTCGACCGCGACACGCTCGCCGTGAGCGCCGTCGGTGAAGCGACATCGAACGGTGATGGAACGGCGAGCAACGAAGCGCTCCCCGATCTCGGCGCGGTGTACGTCTTCGAACGCAGCGCGGGCGCCTGGGCTCAAATCGCGTACCTCAAGCCGACGAGCCCCGGAACCGACTATTACTTCGGTTGCTCCGTCGCCCTCAGCGGGTCCACGCTCGTCGTCGGTGCTCTCGGCGACTCGCTCGGCACGCGCACGGGCGCGGTTTACGTTTTCGAGCGCGACGAGACCGGCGGCTTCAGTCTGGCGCAGCGCTTGACCACTCCGAACGCCGAGCGCGGCGATCGCATCGGCGCCGGCGTCGCGGTGACC
>DASUTR010000326.1:0-3672 GCA_036374535.1 Polyangiaceae bacterium | reverse complement strand
TACTGAAAGAGGGGGAGGTTCGTCGGGTAGGTCCTGAAGTTCGCGACGGTTTCGCGGAACGCTTCGGCGAGCGTCGTCGGCAGGCGCGAAACGACGATGGCCGCTTCGAGCTGCTCCCGATGCGTGAGTCCGGCGGCGTGGAGCGCGCAGAGTAGCGCGGCCGAACGAGTCGGCTCGAAGCGAAGAGAGGGCAAGGAGACGCCGTTCTGCGCGAGCGCCGTCGCGAAACGTTCCACAGACGCCCGCTCGGCCGCGTTACTCGTTCGATACCGCGCCGGCAACGTGTCCGTCGGCTTCTCGAGCCACGCGAGCAGCGCTTCGTGCTCGTCGAGCAACACGCGCGCTTGTTCGCCGAGGCCGATCGCTGCCGTACCGATCGTCGTGCTCGTCGTCGCCCCGCACAATCGCGCGAGCACGGCCGAATGGGTCGACGCGTGCGCCACCGATACGGGTGCCAAGAAAGCGAGCGCTATTTCGAGCAACGTCGCCGCGTCGCTCGTCGGGAGCTCGCCCGTGAGCGAGAGGAACAGGCGCTCGGTGGCGCCGTAGTGCACCGCGAGGTCGCTTTCCACGTCGTAGCCGTGGATCCTCGGCCGCGTACCGGGCGTGACCACGCGCGCACTCAGTGTTTCGGGGAACGTGGTCGCTTCGAGCGGCCCCGAGAGTCCGGCGAATGACCCGCGTTGATGGTTCATGGCTTCGCTTTCTCCGAGCCGGGGTTTCCCGTGACACCCTGCGCTTGTAGGCTCTGATTGCGCCGCACGGACGGCGCCGTTTCGTGAGGATCGATAATCACGTCGATCACGAAAGGTCCGAGCGACGACAGCCCGGCCTGCAGGGCCCCTTCGACGTCGCACTCGCGTTCGACGCGGACGCCGTCGCCGCCCATCGCGCGAGCGATGCTCACGAAGTCCGAACGCGGAAAATCCGTCTCGAACGGCTTCCAGCCGATCGACTGCATGCCCTGCTCGATCATGCCGTAGCGCGCGTCGTTCAAGACGATCCAGACGGCGCTGAGCCCGTAGTTGACGGCGGTGTTGACCTCGTTGTGCATCAGCATGGCGCCGTCGCCGACGATGGCGACGGCTTTCTTGCCGCGACCGAGGGCCGAGCCGATCACCCCCGCCGTCGCCTGACCCATCGAGCCGAAGCTGGTGCTCACGCGGTAGCGCCCGGGCCGCCCGAAACGCAAATAGTGGCTGCCGAGCGCGAACGCGTTGCCCGCTTCGGTGAGCACGATGGCGTCGCTGCCTTCGACGACGTTGCGCTGGATCGCCTTCATCAAGAAGCTCGGTCGCACGGCGCCTTCGTCGCGTGGCTCGGGCGGAAGCTCGGACGGCGGAAGCCGCGGAGGAACGCTCAGCGGAGTCGAGCGCGGCCACGCGGCGACGAGCGCTTCGAGGAACGCGCCGATCTCCGCCTGGACGCCGAGGGTCGGCACACCGGGATAGGCGGTGCCGAATACGTCCACGTCGAGATCCACGTGCACGAGCCCTTCGCGCGGAACGAGGTCGGGCGACCAGAACGAGACCATCTCGCCGAGCCGCGAGCCGAGCACGAGCGCTCGCGCGGGCGCAGCCTTCCTCAAGTAATCCTCGACCTCGGAGTGCCCGCCGAGCCCCGTGACGCCCAGGTACTGCGGATGGGTCTCCGGGAATACGCCCTTCGCCCGTGGCGTCGCCATGACGCGCGCGCCGCTCACCTCGGCGAGGGCACGAACGGCGAGCGCCGCCTCCCGCGAGCCGAAGCCGGCCCAGATCACGAACGGCGCGCTCGAAAGCAGCTCGACGCAGCGCGCGATGGTCGCCGCGTCGCACACGGGGGGTGGCGTCGAGCTCAGTCCCGGCCTCGCGAGCGGCTCGCGGCGCGCCGTTTGTAGGGCGATCGGAAGGCCGATGTGCGCGACGAAACCGCCGGGGCGGCGGACGCCGCTAGCGAGCCGCGCCACGAAGGCGTCGAGCTCCGCGGGGTCTTCGACGAGCGCCGAATGATGGAAAACGGCACCGTTCGTGAAGAGCGGCGTCATCGCGGAGCTCGCGCCTCCCGTCTCCTGGAACGCCCCGCGGCCGCGCTGAGCGGCCGACGTGCAGCCGGACACGAAGAGAACCTTTGCGCCCTCGGCGCGCGCGGCAACCATGCCGGTGTACAGATTCGTTAGACCCGGACCGGTCGTCGCGAACACGACGGCGAGCTTTCCGGTCGCGAGCGACGCTTCGATCGCCGCGAATGCCGCCCCGCCCTCGTGGCGAGCGTGCATGAGCGCGATAGGGCTTCGCGAGAGCGCTTCGCAAAACGGCGCAATGGCTCCACCGAAGAGCCCGAACGCGTGCTCGACTCCGAGCGCCGCGAGCGCGCTCACCAGCGCTTCGGAAACCGTGCACGCGGGAGCGGCTTCGTTCGCCCCTTTCGGAACCACCATGCTCGCGCGCACCGCCGGAGCTCCCGAGACGCGAGCGGAAGCCTGAGGCGGGAGCGAGAGGAGCTTTTCGGTTTTGGGGCCGGTCACCCATTGCTCGACCGCTCGCGCGAGGGCCGGTGACAGTTTGCGGGGTGAGGGCACGAAAACCTCCGAAGTTCGGGTAAGAGTTGGCCCGCCGATGTGGGTAACTCGGCGGACATCCGCGGAACGGACGCACCCCTCGGCTGTTAAGCCTGGCGCGTCATTTTTCCGACGCCGCTGCCCTATCCGCGCGACAAACCGGGCGCTCAGCCGCCGTCGGTTCCGCCGTCGGGCGGCGGGTCACCGGCGACGCACTCGCCGTCTTCGCAGACCTGCCCGCTCCCGCAAGCGTTGTTGCACATTCCACAGTGCGCGGCGTCCGTGTCGAGGTCGGCGCAGCGGTCACCGCAGAGCGGGGTCGCGGCGGGACACTCGCACGTGCCGGCGACGCAGGTGCGTCCTCCGGTGCACGCCGTGTTGCAGGCGCCGCAGTGATTGGGGCTCGTCTGCAAGCTCACGCACGACGTGCCGCACGTCGTCGTCGTCGTATCCGTGCAGCGGCAGCGCGCGTTGCGGCATGTCTGTCCGGCGCCGCATGCATCGCCGCAGCCGCCGCAGTTCATGGCGTCGGTGTTCGTGTTGACGCAGGCCTCGCCGCAGGGCTCGAGGTCGTCGGGACAATCGGTGACGCACTCGCCGCGCGCGCAGACTTTACCGGCGCCGCAAGCCATCCCGCAGCCGCCGCAGTTCGCTACGTCCGTGAGCACGGACGTGCAGGTCCCCGCGCAATCGATTTGCGACGCCGCACACGCGCACGAACCGCCGAGGCACGCCTGATCGGGTTCGCACGTCTCCGTGCACGAGCCGCAGTGCGCGGGGTCGCGCGCGATCTCGACGCAGCTGCCCGAACAGTCGTCGAATCCGAGCGGACAGGCGCAGAGCCCCTCGCGGCAGCTCAGTGGGGCTGCGCATGCATTGCCGCACGCTCCGCAGTTCGCGTCGTCGGTGACGAGCGAGACGCAATTCGGGCCGCAGCGTCGCAAGCCGAGCGGGCACCCACCCGGATCCGGTTGCTCCGGCACGTAACCGGCGCCGCCCGTACCGCCGCTCGCCGTCGTGCCTCCGCTCGCCGTCGCGCCTCCGCTGCCCGGCTCGGACCCGGCGCCCCCGCCCCCCGTGCCGCGTCGATTCTCCGAACCGGTGACGGTGGTCGTACACGCCGCCGCAACGAC
>DASUTR010000325.1:0-8879 GCA_036374535.1 Polyangiaceae bacterium | reverse complement strand
TTCGGTGATGTCGAAAGCCACGCCCTGGAGAAACTGGGGGCGGCCGAGCTCGTCCTTGACGACGCGAGCCTCGCCATGAACCCACACCGTGCGACCGTCGCGCGCGAGGAAGCGACACTCGGCGCGAAACGGTCCGCCGGTACGACAGCCGCGCGCGAACTCCTCGTTCCAGCGCACCCGGTCTTCCGGGTGCAGGCGATGGTACCAGAGGAACGGATCGGAGAGCCACTCTTGCTGGCTGTAACCGAGCATCTGCTCGACGTGCGGGCTCACGTAGACTTCGTTGTCCCCCTCGCCGAGCACGGCCATGAACGTGACGGCCGGGATCTGCTCGACGAGCGTGCTGAAGCGCTTCTCCGCCGCGCGCAGACGCTCTTCGATCGGTCTCACGCGGCCGTCGCTGTGGAGCCCCTCGACCTCGTCGCGGTCGGCCCAGGTGAGCTCCTTCCGTCCTTCGGGTAGGCCGCTCGGAAAGAGCGCCTTCGAGAGGCCTTCGAGCAGGGCGGCCGCTTCCTCGAGCGTCGCGAACTCGGCGATGTCCGGTCCGAAGAGCTCGGCGGCGGCGGGCGGAATCGAGGCGGGCCCCTTCGGGGTCACCATCCCGCTTTCTCCGCTCGCGGCTCCACGGCGTAGATGGGGGCGAGCGCCGAGAGCCGCTCGTCGAGCCAGCGGTACCACGCCGCCATTCCGTCGCCGCGCGTCGCCGAAATCGGAAGGATCGGCGCGTCGCGGTTCACGCGCCGCACGCACTCCGTAAAGTGGTTCACGTCGAAGTCGACGTGCGGCAAGAGATCGACCTTGTTCAAGACGACGAGCGTGGCGCTCCGGAACATGTACGGATACTTGATGGGCTTGTCGGAGCCTTCCGCCGTCGAAGCGACGACGACCCGCGCGTGCTCGCCGAGATCGAACAGAGCGGGGCAAACGAGGTTACCGACGTTCTCGACGGCGACGATGCTTCCCGGTTTCGGATCGAGGCCGGCGACTGCGCGGGCCACCATCGCAGCGTCCAGGTGACACACCATTCCCGTGTTGAGCTGCACGGCGCTCGCGCCTTTCCTACGCACGCGCTCCGCGTCACGGTCGGTCGCCTGGTCTCCCTGCACGACGTACCACGCGCGGCGAATGCCTTCGTTCACGATGCTGCGCTCGAGGAGCGACGTCTTGCCCGAGCCCGGCGAGCTCACGAGGTTGAGCGCGAGCACGCGGCGCCCGCGGAAAAAACCGCGATTCCGCTCCGCCGCGAGGCGGTTGCGTCCGAGCACCTGCTCTTCCACCAAGATTCTGCGCTCGTGTCCGTTGCGAGCTCGATTTCCGCGGTCGTGATGGTGGTGATGACGAGCGCCGTCTCCATCGTGATGGTGATGGTGATGGTGATGGTCATGCTCGCCATGAGCATGGTCGTGGTGATCGTGATCCTCCGAACAGCCGCACGTTGCGCACATCAGGCGATCTCCAGTTCTCGGAGCGTGAGCTCGGATCCACTGAGCCAATCGAAATCCCATGCGCCGCAGGCGCAGCGCGCGACCAGGCTCGTCTGGCACGATTCGAGCCGGCACGACCGGCAGCGGGCTCGCGCCGGTTCGGCGACGATGCTGAGCGTCGCGCCGGCGAGCGGAGTACCCTCGGTCGCGAGGGAAAAGCATTGATCGAGCGCGTCGGGGAGCACCGCCGTGAGCACGCCGATCTCGACGACCACGCGCTTCACGCGAGCTCCGGCGGCTCGTTCCGTGACCATATCGACGAGCTCGAGTGCGATGCCGAGCTCATGCACGGGCCACGCTGTCTCCCCGGAGCTCGCGGATGAGCTCCGTGACGAGCAGGGCCGCCGTCTCCACCGCCGCTTCCACGGGCGGGCTCAGGGACATACTCATTTCGGCGAGCGGCGTCGGCTCGCAACCGACGACGCGCACCCAAGAGAGCTTCGAGCCCGCGGCGCGCGCGAGCCCGAGAGCGCGGCCGGGCTCGAACGCGTGCGCGTCCACGTCGAGGGCGAGCCCGCCCGCCGCGCTGGCGGCCGCTCCATCGGGCTCGAGCACGTAGAGCGTCCCGGGCGAGCCGCCGCGAGCGACGGCGTCCACGAGGATGGCCCCGTCGTAACCCTCGAGGAGCGCCGAGGCGAGGTCGAACCCACGGATCCCCGCGCTCATGAGCCGGACGCCCCAGGGCAAGCGATTGGACGCGAGCCGCTCGATCACGGCGAGCCCGAAGCCGTCGTCTCCGAAGAGCAGATTGCCGACGCCGGCGACGAGCACCTTCACGGCAGCCGCTCCAGCTCGTCGAGCTCGTAGAAGAACCGGTGGCCGGGCTGTCCGCTGAAGGCGAGGTCGCGTCCGGGGTCGGCGTCGAGCGCGACCGTGCAGTAGACGCGTCCCTCGAAATCCCGCTCGAGCGACACGACCGTCGCGAGCTCGCCCGAAAAGAGGACGTCGATGGCGTCGCGTCCGGCGCGTGGCCGCAGGCGCACGCGGTCGCCCGGGCGCGGTTCCGAATCGCGCCGCGCGCCGTGCAGGGCCATGAGCTCGCGGGCGCCGAGCGCTTCGCTGCGGGCGAGGACCGAAGCGGCGCGCGGATCGCCCGCGTAGACCTCGAGCTTCTCGGCGTCGGTGAGCGTGCGCAGGCGCAGCGCGAGCATCTCGTCGATCTCCGTCGCGTCGAAGTAATCCCCGTGGCTCTCACGCGCGAGTGCCGGGAAATCGTAGACGATGATGGGCGAGGCGAGCATGCGGTCGCGCCGCGCCGGATCGCCGATGAGGGCGGGCCACACGCCGTCGTTCGCGCAAGCGCAGCTGGCGGCCGCGAGCTCGGCGGGCGGATCGAGCAACGAAACGAACGCGCCGGCCTCGACGCCGAGCGCGAGGTGCGCGGAGCCGAACGTGACGAGCTCCGCGTCCTCGCTCGTCAGGGCGTGCGCAACGTGCGTCACGTTTTCGAGCCGCACGCAGAGCTCGGAGACCCCTCGCATCACGGGCTTGGCGCCGACCGACAGCACGCCCTCGAGAGCGCGCGTCGCGTAGCGAGCGCCGTCGTCGACCCAGCCCTCGGCCGGCAGCGCGAAAGGCATGCTCCGCGGAGGGTCGAGATCGCTCACGCGCACGGCATCCACGTCGACGTGGCGCGGGGCCGCTTCGACGCGGCGTTCGTCGCCGCTGCGCGTGCGCTCGCACGCCGCCAGAAACACGGCGCGTGCGCCGACGATCGGCGCGTCGCCTTGGACGAGAACGCGCGCCGTGACGGAGCTCCGTTCGCGGCCGTTCGCCGCGTACGCCTGCGGGTAGAGAGAGCCGAACGTCCAGCGCTTCGCGTTCTTCACGCTGCTTTTCCGGTACGGGTAGAGCAAGTACCCCTCGTAGAGCAGCGTCTTCGCGACGCTCTCGACCGCGTCGTAGTTCACGCGACGCTCCTTCGCGCTCCGCGCGCGGCGGCGTCGAGCTCGGCGAAGAAATCGCTCACGAGCGCCGGCTCGGGCCCGCTGAGCGGGCCGTCGTCCGAACGCAGGCAACCCGCCAGACGAAAACAAATGTCGATGGACGCGTGGAAGTAGTCGCTGTGTCCCGGCGTACGCCGCACGAGCAGCGCCTCGACCTCGGGCACGAGCGAGCGGAGCACGGCATGCTCCTCCGCGAGGTCCCACCAGAGCTCGCGCGGGATCGCGGATTCGACGATACCGGCTCGGCCCGGCAGGCTCGCCACGACGGCGAACGTCGGTCCACGCAGCGAGAAGAACGCGAGCCCGACCGGCACGCCGAGCTTCTCCCAGACCGCGTCGTCGAGCTCCAGATCGAAGATCCTGCGCGCGAACGAGTCGACGCGGCGCAGCGCCGTCCCGCTGGCTCCGGGCAAGAGCCGCGCGCAGGCGCCACAGGTGCAACGCAGCCGCGCGGCTTTCGGGTCGAAGACGTGCTCGTGTTCGGTCGCGATGGGCGCAGCGCAGAGCTCGCAGCGTTCGATGCGTTCGCGCGGAGCGGCGAACGCGCGGAGTGTCAAAAGCGTCGTGTCGGTCATGGTTCCAAACCCTCTCGGTGCCGAACGAGGCGTTCGGCGGGGAAGAGCTCCGGCTCGCGGGGCTCGGCGCCGACGCCCTCGATCGCGAGCTCGGCCTCGGGAGCGAGCTCGGCCATGGCGCGCTCGACCGCGCGCGCGAGCACGCGCCGCCCGTCGTCGCTACCGCCGAGCACGCGAACGCTGACGCGCTCGCCGTCGACCTCGACGATCTCGGCCCGTCCAGCGGTTCCGGGCACCGCGCGCGCGGCGCGCAACGCTTCGCGCGCGCGGCCCTCGAGCGGGTCGGGGTTGATGCCGTGAAGCCCGAGCAGCCAGGCGATGCGGGGCCGGCACGCGAGCGCCACGAAGCCCTCGTCCGAGCCTTCCATGGCGCGCACGAGCTCCTCCAGTGCATCTTTGTGCACGTCGAGCACCGCGCTCACGAGGGCGCGCGCAGCCTCGAGGCCTTCGCCTTCGACCAGGCGTTCGACCGTGGCGACGGCGCGATCGATGCGCGCGAGCTTCTTCGAAAAATCGTCCGTCATGCGTTATTTCAGCGACACCCCGAACGTGGGGGAATGTCGAACGCTGAGCTCCTTTCCGCCTCCGAGGTAGAAATGGACGCCGCACGGCAGACACGGATCGAAGCTCCGTACCGTGCGCATGATGTCGATGCCCTTGAACCCGTCGCGCCCGTTCTCCTCGAAGATGGGCGAATCGGTGACGGCGTCTTCGTAAGGTCCGCGCGTGCCGAACGAGTCGCGCGGGCTCGCGTTCCACGGCGTCGGCGGGTACGGGTGATAGTTCGCGATCTTTCCACCCCGGATCACCAAGTGATGCGAAAGCACTCCGCGCACCGCTTCGTGGAAGCCGCAGCCGATCGCTTCGTCCGGAACGGTGAACTCGGTACCCGTCGCCGTGCGTCCGGCGTGGAGCTCGGTCAGCGCCTTCTCGAGGAAATGGAACGCGACCGCCGCCGAATACGCTTGAAAATACGAGCGAGCCCGATTGCGCTCGAGCGTGTTCGACCATTTCGGGATGCGCCAGACGAGCTCGGTTTCGGGCTTCGAGACGCTCTTCGGCAGGCGAATGACGACGCTGTCGCCCGTTGCCTCCACGTAGCCGAGCTTCACGCGATTCGCGAGCGCCGTGGTCCACAGGCGCGCGAGCGGTCCGCCGCCGGTGTCGAGCGCCAGGTGCTCGCCGCTTCGCGTGTCGAACCAGCGCGGCGACATCACCCACGTGTACTTGTCCTTGAAGTCGCGCTTGCCGGGTTTCGGAAGCGTCGTCTGGTTCCACGGATGACGCTCGTCGACGCGGTTGCCGAGCGGATCGTTCTCGACGAAGCGTGTCGGAGCCCAGTCGTCGTAGTACGAGCTCCCCAGCAGAATCCGAATGCCGAGATTGATGTCGACGAGATCGGTCGTGAGGAGCTTGCCGTCGACCACGACCCCGGGTGTCACGAACATGTCGCGGCCCCAGCTCCCCATGGTTTCGTAGCGAAAATCGCAGGTCTCCGGGTTCTGGAACGAACCCCAGCACCCGAGCAGCACGCGCCGCTCGCCGACTTTCTCGTAGCCGGGGAGCGCGGTGTAGAAGAAGTCGAAGAGGTCGTCGTGAAGCGGCACGATGCGCTTCAAGAACTCGACGTATTTCATGAGCCGAGTGAGGTAATCGGTGAACAGCTGCACCGACGGCACCGTGCCGACGCCGCCCGGGTAGAGCGTGGAAGGATGCACGTGCCGTCCCTCCATCAGGCAGAACATCTCGCGCGTGAGCCGGCTCATCGCGAGCGCTTCGCGATAGAGCTCGCCCGTGAAGGGATTGAGCGATCGCATGATGTCGGCGATCGTCTTCATGCCGTGGGCTTCGGCGTGCGGCGCTTCCGTCCGCGTCGCGAGCTCGAAGACGCCGGGATTCGTCTCCTTCACCATCTTTTCGCAGAAGTCGACGCCGACCAGGTTGTCCTGGAACAGGTTGTGGTCGAACATGTACTCGGCTGCCTCGCCGAGGTTCACGATCCACTCCGCGAGGTGCGGCGGCTTGATGCCGTACGCCATGTTTTGCGCGTAGATCGAGCAGGTGGCGTGGTTGTCGCCGCAGATGCCGCAAATGCGGCTCGTGATGAAGTGCGCGTCGCGCGGGCTCTTGCCCCTCATGAACACGCTGTAGCCGCGAAAGATCGACGACGTGCTCCAGCAATCGACGACCTTCCTCGTGCCGAAATCGATCTTCGTGTGGATGCCGAGACTCCCGACGATGCGGGTGATCGGATCCCACGACATGTCGACGATTTGGTCGCTGCCGTCGCCGTCGCTCATGACGAGCCTTCCTCGGACCACGGCGGCTCGTAACCGGTGAGGAGCTCTTCCGCCGGCACGCGCCAGGTGGGCTCCTTGTCGAGCGACGACTTCGTGAAGTTTCTGAGCGCACGTACCGTGCGCCCGTACATGAGCACCGCCGCCGTCGACATTTTCGCGCCGGGCGGCTCTTCCATGAACGGCATGAATTTGTCGGGAAAGCCGGGCATCGTGCAGCCGATGCACACGCCGCCGACGTTCGGGCAGCCGCCGATGCCGTTCATCCAGCCGCGCTTCGCGACGTTGCAGAGCACGACGGGCCCCCAGCAGCCCGTCTTGACGATGCACTTCTTCGAGCCGTAGCTCTGCGCGAAGTCGCCCTGCTCGTAGTAGCCGCCGCGATCGCACCCCTCGTGTACGGTTTGACCGAAGAGCCAGGTCGGTCGGTGCGCTTCGTCGAGCGGAATGGGAGGCGCGACGCCAGCCGCCTGGTAGAGGAGGTAGAGCAGCGTTTCCATGAAGTTGTCGGGCTGCACGGGACAACCCGGCACGCACACGACGGGCAGCCCCGACCGCGACTTGAAGTCCCAGCCGAGGTAGTCGACGAGACCCATGGCGCCGGTCGGATTGCCCTCCATCGCGTGCACGCCTCCGTAGGTGGCGCACGTGCCGATCGCGACGATCGTCCAGGCGCGGGGCGCGAGCCGATCGATCCAATCGGTCGTGAGGATCGGTTCGCCGGTCTCGGGGTCGTTGCCGAGCGCGGCGAAGTAGCCTTCCTTCTTGATCTTTTCGTTCGGAATCGAGCCTTCTACGACCAGCACGAAAGGGCGCGGTGCGTTGCCGAGCGCGGCGGCGTGGAACGGCGCGAGAAAATCGTCGCCCGTCTCGTACGCGAGGAGCGGGTGGTGGAGCGTCACCTTCGGCAACATCGGCAGCGCTCCCATGAGCACGTCCTCGAGGCTCGGTTGCGTCGCCGCGGTGATCGACACCGAATCGCCGTCGCAGCTGAGACCGGCCGTGATCCAAAGCACGTCGACCGCGGCGACGTCCGGCGTGGCCCTGCTGAAGGAAATCGAACCGTCGGTCATGTCCCTCTCGTCGGATGCGGCTCAACAGATACGCGGCAGCTGCTCTCCTGACAGCAACGGAACGACCCTTTCCCCTCCGATGACCGAGCGCTCGGTGACGACGCCCGGGTGCTCGGCGACCACCTCGCCGATGATCGCGGCGTCGCGCCCGAGCTCCCGAGCGCGCCACGTTTCGAGCACGCGCTCGGCCGAGCGTGCCGGAACGATCGCGACCACGCGACCTTCGCACGCTACGTACAGGGGATCGAAGCCGAAGAGCTCGCACGCGCCTCGCACCGCGGGCTGCACGGGAATGGCCCGCTCGTCGAGTCGAATGCCGACGCGCGAGGCGCGTGCGATTTCGTTGAGGGAGCTCGAGAGCCCGCCGCGCGTCGGATCGCGCAAGCAGCGGGTCTCCGGCTCGACCTCGAGGCCGGCAAGCACGAGACCGTGCACCGGCGCGGAGTCGCTGACGAGCTCGGTGTCGAGCTCGAGGCCCTCGCGCTTCGACAACACCGCGATGCCGTGGTCGCCGATGGGCCCCGAGACGATCACGCGATCGCCGGGGCGGGCGTTCTGCGCCGACAGATTGCGGCCGGGCGGCACGACACCGATGCCCGTGGTGGTGACGAAGAGTCCGTCGGCCTTGCCTCGCTCGACCACCTTCGTGTCGCCGGTGACGAGGCGCACGCCGCTGCGCGAGCACGCCGCGCGGATGGACGAGGCGACGCGACGCAGCGTGTCGATCGCGAGGCCTTCCTCGATGATCAGCGCGAGCGAGATGAAGCGCGGCACCGCGCCACCCACCGCGAGATCGTTCACCGTGCCGTAGACTGCGAGGCTTCCGATGTCGCCGCCCGGGAAGAACAGGGGGCTTACGACGAAGGAATCGGTGGTGAGCGCCGGCCGCCCCGCGAGCGGCTCGAGGACGGCCTGATCTTCGAGTGTTTTCTGCGGATCCAAGCCGAGCGCCGGGAGCAGCACGCCTTCGACGAGCGCGTGGCTCAGGCGGCCGCCGCTGCCGTGCCCGAGCACGACGCTCGTGTAGTCGCCGTACGGCAGCGGGCAGTCGAGCGCGGCGTTCAACGGGCGAGCTCCAGCGAACGCACGCCGCCGCGCGTTCGCCCGTAGTTGAAGTACGCCGCGCATGCGCCTTCGCCCGACACCATGGTGGCGCCGAGCGGGTGCTCCGGTGTGCAACGCGTGCCGAACTCACGGCAAGCCGTCGGCTTCGCGACGCCACGCAGGATTTGCCCGCTGATGCACGTCGTAGACTCACGCGTCTCGATGCGACTCACCTCGAACCGCCGTTCGGCGTCGTGGTCGCGGTAGGAGTCCGAGAGCCGGTAGCCGCTGTTCGGGATCACGCCGATACCGCGCCACGTGCGGTGGCACACCTCGAACACCTCCCTCACGACTGCGAGGGATTCGGGGTTGCCTTCACGGCGCACGGCGCGCTCGTACTGCACTTCGGCGTGACACTGCCCGCGCTCGAGCTGGCGCACGGCGCGCAGAACGCCCTCGA
>DASUTR010000324.1:0-7053 GCA_036374535.1 Polyangiaceae bacterium | reverse complement strand
GGATAATTGAAGTCGTCGGCGACGGCCGCGTGCGCGGAAACGTAGCCGTTCGGAAACGGGCACCCTTGGTCGAGAGCCTCGACCACGAGCGTGGTCGGTTCGACCAAGCCGGACCACGTCACCGACCACACGGGCTGATTGCCCTGCTCGAGCACGCGCTGGAAGCGCGGCTCACCGGCGGCGAGGACGTCGAAGCCGGTGTAGAGCACGCGATAGAGGGGGACCGTGTCCGGCTCTTCCGCGGGGAAGACCTTGAAGCGCTCTCCGAACTCACCGACGGCGTCCGGAGCGTCCTCCAGGCGCGCGTCGTATTCGGGTCCTTCGGTGAAAAAGACGGACACCGTGCCGTTCCAGAGTTCCGGGTACACCTTGCGGTACACCGCGCGCGTTCCCGCTTCGGGCACGTAGAACTGGATGCCGTCGTCGCGCTGGCCAGCCGCCACTTTGGCGTCGCGTGCCTCGCTGCCGACCACATAGTCGGAGCGGTTCGCTTCCCCGTAGAGCGGCGCCACCCAGTCGGCGTTTCTGTAGCCTCCGCCGCCGTTGGGATCGGCCAGCTTGTAGACGGGCTGCCGGCCCGGCCCGGGCGTCAAATAGACATAGCCGAGCACCTTGTCCGCTTCGCTCCGCACATAGTCGTGAATCAGGTTTCCGTTCGCGCCGCCGGTGAACGACGCGTCGTACAAGAAACCGTCGTCGTCCTTCCGCGCCTGGAACGGCCGGTCACCACCGCAGCGGTAGATCGCATTTTTGACCGCGAGCTCGCCGTTCGCGCCGACGAGTACGTCCTCCGGCTTCGGCAGCGTGTAGATCCGGTAGTCGCGCGCGCCGGGTACGGGCTCGAACTCGACGATGGTCGTGTCGCCGCGCTGAATGACGCGCAGATTGTCGATGCGCGGCAGGTCCGGAAGACCGCCCGCGCCCGGACCCACGCACGCACCGCCCGCACACGTCAGCCCGGCAGCGCCGCACGCCTGCGCTTCGCAGTCTGGGTCGAGACAATCCGTAAAGCCGTCGCAGTCGTCGTCCGCGCCGTCGCCACAGCTCGCTTCGCTCGGAGCCGAAGCCGAGCACACCGAACCTCCCCCCGTGCCGGAAGCCCCCGATGTGCCCGATGTGCCCGATGTGCCCGAGGATGAGCCCGATGAGCCACCACTGCCGGCGGTGCCCCCCGCTGACTCGTCGGCCAGTACGTGGGAATCGTCACCGCACCCGAAAACGAGGAGTGAGCCAAGCAGCGGCAGAGCCGAACGAGGGAGATGTGGCATGGCTCCGGCCTAGTGTACCCGGCGCCCGAAACGGACCTGCTCACCCGGAAAAAACTCAAAGACCGAAGCAAGTACCGACGACCACGAGCACTCCTGGCCGGATCGACCACGGCTCTGCGATGCGCTCTTGCCCCCCTTCGCCCCGGACGTCGTAGTGGGTGTCGACCAGCGAGGCGTCAGCGAACAGGCCGGCCGCCATCCGAAAATTCCCAGCGGTGAGCTCATAGCGAGCCTCCAGCCGGACGATCGGAATCGTCGCCGTGCTCTCTTCCGCCAGCACGAGCGAGGCATCGAGAGCGGACTCCGGCGCGATCCGCGCGAGATCCGCGCCGAATCCCAGTCCGAACGCGAACGCGCTCACACCGAATGCGGTACCGAGATCGACGCCGGCACGAAGAGCGGTCGTCTGAACCGTCGCGTTCAACGCTGGCGTAGAAATCGCCTGGCCGAACCCATACTCGAACAGCAACCGACCGCGCAGAAACAGCCCTTTCGATCGGTTGTAAGACAGCGCGGTTTCGGCGCCTGCTCCGAGATGAGTTCCGAGGTCACTTCCCGTCCATTGGGCGGCGCCCCGCGCACCCAGCTCGAGCTCGAGCGTCGACGGCGCGGACTTCGCGCCACCCTCGTCGGCGGAAGGCGCGCCCGCCGGCGAGGGAACCGCCTGCGCCGTCGCTCGCTTTTCGAGCGCGGGCGGTTCCTCGGTGCTGTTCGCGTCGGGCTCGCTCGGGTGGGCGAGATCGGTCTTCACCTCTTCGCGACTGAGCCCGGCTTCCGACCGCAGCAAGGTCAAAATCGAAGTATCCACGACTTGCGCGATCAACTCGCGCCCCACCTCGTCGAGCCCATTGTTGAGCTCGAGCTTGCGCAGCAAAAACCGATTGCCGTAGGGACCGCGAAAGTACAGCTTGGCGACGCTCGGCGTCGTCGAAATGTACACCCAGACGCGCGCGTCACCCTCGCTGGCCGCGAGCAAGGTGCTTGGCCGAAAACGCGCGCGTTGCTCGAACTCGAGCGTCACGCGTTCTCGTTCGAGGAGCTCGGACAACACCGCGGTGAGCTCTTCGCTCTTCGCAGCTTCGCCAATCAAAACGACGAACGCGCGAGCATCGTCGCTTGCGGTGACGCCACCACGCGGAGCCGCAAACACCACCCGGGTCGCCGCGGACGTGAGGCAGAGAGCGAGGACCGCGGGCAGAAAGCGAGAATTCCTGAAAGGCACAGCCGGGGATCGAGCGAGTCATTCCCCGCGGCCGAGGACCCGGAGGCGCGCTTCTGCTTCGGCAGAATAGACAGTGTCCGGATAGTCCGCCAAGAGCTGTTGCCACGTGGTCCGCTCGGCGTCCGTGCGCCCGAGCTTCTGCAAACTGTGTGCTCGACTGACGAGCGCCTCTTCGGCCAGCTGCCCGCGGCCGCTCTTCAGGTACTGACGAAATTCGTGCTCGGCGGCCGTGGTGTCGCCCTTGGCGAGCAGCAGCTTTCCGAGCGAGACCCGCGCAACGCTGGCCTCCTCCGAAGTCGGATATTTCTGGATGAGCTCGGAATAGAGACGCTTCGCGCGCGGAAAATCGGCCGCGTGGCGAGCCGCGTTGCCGGCCCGAAAGAGCTCCGCGGCAGTCGATTCTGCGCCGCCGCGGTTCGGGCGCGCGCGCGGAGGAACGTCGGCGCCGTTCTCGACCGCCGGGTTCGCGGCCGACTCGGAGCCCGCCTCAACGCCTTTCTTCTCGGGATCAGCGGGCGGCTCGGCCGGCGGCTTCGAAGCCAGCTTCTTCGTCGCAGGAGGTGCTTTCTCTGCCGGAATCGATCGCTGATGGGGCTCGGAGCTGCCGAACCAACGGACCGGCGCCACACCGAACCACACGCCGGCAGCGGCCCCAGTCACTGAAATCAGCGCTGCCGCCAGCAAAGCGGCCAATTGACGTGGGCGTTTTCGCGATGGGCGTTCGGGAGAAAGACCGCTCGCAGCAACGCGCGCGAGCGCCCGGTCGGCAACGCGCGCGACGAGCGCCTCGTCGCCGGCGCGCACGGCCGTACTCCGATCGAAATCCAGACCCACGGTGTGCGCGGCCCCGACGGTCGGGTCGTCGGCGAGCGTGCGTACGAGCTCGAGCTCGTCCGCCTCCGAAAGCATGCCACGCCGGGACAGCGCGCTGAGATCCTCGGGGTTCGGACGGTGGTCGTGCGCGCTCATGGATCACCTTGGATGAGCTCGAGCAACGCGCCATCCTTTCGAAGCCGCTCGCGGAGCCTGGCCAGTGCGTTGCGCAGCCGACTGCGAACCGTGTCGATGGGCGCTGCGGTGACCTGGGCTGTCTCCTCGATCGTGAAGCCGAGCACCGAATGCAGCGCGAGCACCTCACCTTGGGGCTCGGGCAGCTCCGCGACCAGGCGCCTGAGCTCCTCACGCCGGCGCTCCGCCTGGACGAGCTCGGCCGGCGAGCGGTCGTCGCTTGCGAAATGCGCGAGCTCTTCCGGCGGACTGCTCGGGGTGTACTTCGAGCGGTACCCGGCACGCCGGCGCGCGTTCATTGCGGTCTGCAGGGCGATGCGGCAAGCGAAATGGAGCGTCGTGCACTCGCCGCGGAAGCCCGACAGCGCGAAATGCAGCGCGACCATCGACTCTTGAAGAGCGTCCTCGACGTCGGGGTGCGTCGTCCCGAGCACACCGCGCACGACTTTGAGCATCGCCGGCCCGACGGCGATGAGCAGCGTTCGCTGTGCGTCCGCGCCGCCGGCACGAGCCAGCGCCGCCACCGGGCTCAAGGGGTCGGGCGCCTTCACCTCACGGCGACGTTCGGCGACACTTCCCCCCGTTTCGAGCCGGGAGGCCTCGGCATCCGGCCGGGGAGCCTTGATCAGGCGAAGCACCACCCCTGCTTGTACCCTCGGCTCGAAAAACGGACCATCCACTCTCGATCCGGTCTGGCGATGCCGCTCAAGTACTGGGCCGGCTACCCTCCTCCACCGCCGTCGGACTATGAGCAGTGCCTCGTTCTGAATTGCCGTTACTGATCGGAGTCGGCGACGCGCCGGACCAGTTTCGCTATGGCGGAAGTGTCGGGGCCTGAGCTCCCGAGCAGGCGATGAACGCCGTGGCGCCGGGGGTCGGCACGTTCTCACCCAAGAAGCGAATGATCTGGGTTTGCGTGGTCGGACATGCAGCGATCAGGCCCGGATTTCCGACGCCTTCGTTCGGAGCAACGTAGCAGTAGCCGTAAATCCCGCCGGGATCAGTGAGAGAGTTCAGGCACGTATCGAGCTCCGCACCCGAAAGCTGCTCGATCTCGCAGAGGCAATGGCTCGAACACCTGACGCCCGTGTCTCCGCCGCAAAGCCCCTTGGCCACGAGCTCGTCTCCGACGGCGTTTCGCAGTCCGTCCGACACGTCCCCCGAGCGGCCCGTGCTCGCGTCGCAGGAACAGGTCGCCACACTTGGCGGCTTTGCCTCGATGACCTGACACGCGACCGAGCCGTTCTCGCTCACGAGGGGACGCGGCAGACAAGTTTCGGGGACGATCGTCTTCACGACGTAGTTCGTCCTTGGGGTGGGGCCGCCGCCATCGCTGGCATCACCTTCGTCGCTTTCCTCCGCACATGCGACGAACACGAGAAAGAGCGCGAGCGACCACGCGCGAGCCTCGACGACTCGGACCTTCGTTCCCATCGGACCCATCGCCAGACATCGTAGCATGCGTACCCTCGCGGTGCCTTCGTCTCAGCGGGCGGTGAGTCGCGCTCGCACGAGCTCGGCGAATCGAGCCGCGTCCGCCGGGGACGCGAACGCACGTTTCGGAAGGGTATACGCGGCTGCTCGGTCGATCATGACGAAGAGATGCTGGTCGGTTTCGTCGACTCTGAAGATCGCCGACCAGCGCGTGACGCCGTGCCAACCCGGCGTGCGACAGCGAAGTCCGTCGTCCTCGAGCCAATACTCGTGACTACAGAGAATGCTGCCGTTCGGCACCGGATCCGTGACCGCGCGTGCGCGCCGACTCGCGAGATGAGAAACAGCTAAGATGAGAATGAACGCGCCGAGGAAGCCGACGAAGAAACTTCTCGGCGACGGCAAGAATTTGATCGCCACGCCGAGCATGATGCCGCTCGGTAGTCCTACGAGCAGGTGCTGAAGCACCGGAAGCCGCTTGATGGGACGGCAGATGTGCATCTGAAGCGCCCGATAGTCGTCAATGGTCAGTGCAAACGTCACGGCGGGGCTCGGCTGCGGAAGCATGGAGCTCAGGCTAGCCGAAGTCCTGCCGTGCCGGAGCGAGCCTTTGCCGGCGCAGGTTGCGCTGTGGAGCTACACGGCGGCTGGGCTCAACCAGAATATGACTTGGACTTTTGGTACGATCCAAGAGCTCGGAACGAACATAAGTGGAGCTGCCGACATGACGGTGTTGCGGCCAAATGGTGACCTCTATCGCTGGGTTTTCAACTGACGCAAGTCACAACGAAGTAGTCGTGGCGAGCCGACGCTCGCTCATCCGCTCATCGGGGCGGCTTATGCGGTACAAGCCGCGGGCCCGGCCGCTGTCAGTCGCCCCGCGCGAGACCACGACCTCGCGGCGGATACGAATCGTCATGACCAGACATCACGTTGTCCGGACACGACTCGTCCGGTCAGTCTGTATCTCGTCGAAAGTCGCATCTTATCGCGGCGACGGCGCAGGCACGCGTCCTGCATAGGGCCGCCGCGGGGACTGGACCGGGTCTCGGAGGCACGAATCATGAACACGAAGAATCTCTTTGCCGCAGTGGGGCTCCTCGCTTTGTTCGCCGGCGCCGGATGCGCCGTCGAAACGGCGGAACAGACGGATGAAATGGCCGGCGTCGACGCCGCCTTGCTCGAAAACGCGCTCGCGAATCAGCGCACGCTCGAAGCCAGCGGGCTGCGCTTGATCGGACGCGTTTGGGTGGCGTCGGATGGGTACGGCGAGCTCTACGAGCGAAAAGACGGTGAGTCGCTCGCGATGTTCTTTGCCCGGTCCGGCACGAAGGAAGCCGTGGACGAGACGCTCATGCCTCAAGACGGCGACACGCTCGAGTCGTACGCTGCGCGAGCCGCAAGGGGTCAGAGTCCGCGGTACTTGAAGCTCGACGACGAGAGTGGCCCGAACGTGGCCGTCTTCGATCCGGAGAGCACGTCGGTTCGGGGCGGGGACGGTGTCGCGACGACAACCGAGGCGCTCGTGAACGAGAACTGTCCGAAGAGCGACTACGATACGCTCTGCAGTCTCCGCTGGGGCTACGAGGGCTCGACCGCGAACAAAACCTGGGACCTCGTCGATCAGACGACTGCAAGGTCCCAGTCGGGTCGGGGAACGAGCTACATCACGACACTTTGCGCCGACCGCGGTAATGCGACCTTCGACGTGACGGCGAGCGGCGGAGGACTCGTCTCGACCAGCGTTACGGTTCCGCAGGGAATGTGGGCCATCTCGCGACAAGCGGTTTCCCGCGGGACTCGCGAAGAGTGCGGGTGGATCTGCGCCTTCGATTGCGACACCATCGACTTCTTCAACCGCGCCAACGTGACGGTCACGGGGACCCCTGCCGCTGGCGGCAACTTCCACTCATGCGGCAAGGTCCTCAATCGTGGGGACGTTCGCACCGACGGTTGCGACAACATCATTTCCGGTCCGCCCTTTCGCCCCGCCATCAGGCGTGGTTTTCTCGATTCGTCGGGCAAGCTGTTGCTTTCCGATTGCGGCAAATTCTGCGAGGCCTCGTGCAAGCAGGCCTGCGCCGGTCAGACGGGGCCCGGATGGTCAGCGTGCATGAGCGC
>DASUTR010000323.1:0-3150 GCA_036374535.1 Polyangiaceae bacterium | reverse complement strand
GAGATCGCGCTGGCCGTCCAAGCCCGCTGGAATCGACGAAGGTATCCGCAGATCACCCCTGCGCTCGGGTGGTGCGCCCGGGAAGGTGTCGAATGTCAGCGTTCCTGCAACGAAGTTCGGTCGCGTGGGCTCCTCGAACTCGGCGTCGGTGTCGCTCGGGGCGTCGGCCAGCACCTTCTCGAGCGATTCGACGAGCTCGCCGGCGCTCTGAAAGCGCTCTTCTGGATTTCGAGCGACGGCGCGAGCGAACCACGCGTCGAAGCCGGTCGCCACCGGTGCAATCCTCGACGGGACGACGATGTCGTCGAAGCAGATAGAGCGCAGAATCGCGGGGAGTGAGTCGCCCGCAAACGGCAGCCTGCCCGTCAGGCATTCGAACGCGATGACACCCATGCTCCAGAGATCCGAGCGGTGGTCGACCAGCCGGCCCTCGGCTTGCTCGGGGCTCATGTGGCAAGGCGTCCCCAGCAACGCGCCGCTGGCCGTGAGCTGATTGTCCGCGAGCGTCGGAGTCGGGCGGAGCGCCTTGGCGATTCCGAAGTCCAGCACCTTCACGAAAAAGCCCTCACCTTCATCGACGAGGAAGACGTTGTCGGGTTTCAGATCCCGATGCACGAAGCCCTGATGATGGGCCCGCGTGACCGCGCGGCCGAGTTGATTCATCAGCGTCGCAACGTCCGTGCGCGTGAGTCGTCCCTGTCGGGCGAGACGCGTCGCGAGACTCTCGCCGTCGAGGAGCTCCATCGCGATGTAGGGACTTCCGCCGTCGATGCCGAAATCCAAGACCTGAACGACGTGCGGACTTCGGAGCAGGGCCGCCGCGCGGGCTTCGCGCTCGAATCGCGTGACGGCCTCCGCGCTCGCCGCCAGCATCGGGTCGATCAGTTTCACGGCGATCTTCGTGCGGAGCGTCAGATGCTCGGCGACCCACACCGACCCCATGCCTCCGCGTCCCAACTCGTAGAGTAGGCAATACTTCGAGGCGATGACACGGCCGGTTGACACCCTCGCGTCGAGACTATCACTCCCGGACGGGCGAGTGGTTGGGACGAAATTTACCCGCTCCGACGAGGCTGAGGCTCAACCGGAATGTTCATAAAAGCGATGGGGTGCGCCCAGATTTCACCAAGGCGGCGAGGCCGCTCGAAGGCGCGTCGCCTTGTCCCACACATGGGTATGTGTGACTGTTTACACATGGCAACGAACCTCGCCATCGACGACCGCCTGCTGGAGGAAGCCCGCAAGATCGGCGGACAAAAAACCAAGCGCGCTACGGTTACGCAAGCCCTCCACGAGTACATCCAACGACGAAAGCAGCAACGGATCGTGGAGCTGTTCGGCAAAGTCGATTGGGACGCCAGGTACGACTACAAGAAGCAGCGGCGGCACAAGTGAACGTACTGGTAGATACGTCGGTGTGGTCGTTGGCGTTGCGGCGTTCGGCGGGGAAGGGCCGCGCAGAGACGGCGGAGCTGACGGAGCTCGTCCGCGAGGGGCGAGTGGAGATGATCGGAGCCATTCGGCAAGAGCTTCTGTCGGGGGTCCGAACGCGGGAACAGTTCCGAAAGCTCAGAGAGCACCTGCGAGCGTTCTCGGACGTCGTACTCGACGAGTCGGACTACGAGGAGGCCGCAACGTGCTTCAACCGGTGTAGGGAGAAGGGCCTCCAGGGGTCGAACACCGACTTTCTGATGTGCGCCGTCAGTCTGCGCCACGATCTCGCAATCCTAACGACCGACAAGGACTTCGACGGATTCGCGCGCGTCCTCGGGTTCGAACTGCACGCGCCGCGCTGAGCAACGGCGCTGCTCAGCTACGCACGCCGACGGCGGTTGGCTGTTCCCCGCTGTCTTACCGAGCCGGCTTGCCGCGCGGTCGTGACAGCGTGCGGAGACGCGCGAGCGCGTCTGCCGCGCCGGTGTGCTCGTCGAGGCGCTGCTTCAAGAACGGTTGAATCTCGGGGAGCGCGGTGCGCGCCGCTTCGACGCGGGGATCGCTGCCGTTCACGTACGCGCCGAGCTGAATCAGGTCCTTTGCTTCGGCGTAGGCGGCGAGATGGCCTCGTACGACGGATGCTGCCGCAAGGTCCGCGGGCTGCATGATTTCGGGCGCGAGACGCGAGACGCTCTTCAGCACGTCGACGGCGGGAAATTGTCCGGCTTCGGCGAGGTCGCGCGAGAGCACGATGTGACCGTCGAGGATACCGCGCACGGCGTCGGCGACGGGGTCGCTGAGATCGTCGCCTTCGACGAAGACCGTGTAAAGCGCCGTGATGACGCCTTGGCCGCTGCCGGTGCCGGCGCGCTCGAGCAGGCGCGGCAGCGCGGCGAAGACGCTCGGCGGGTAGCCCTTGGTCGCGGGCGGTTCACCGGCGG
The DNA here is from genome assembly GCA_036374535.1 of Polyangiaceae bacterium. GTDB lineage: Bacteria > Myxococcota_A > Polyangia > Polyangiales > Polyangiaceae > PMG-095. The sequence goes on along the minus strand of DASUTR010000323.1, from coordinate 775 downwards.
CGAGCGCGGCTTCGCGGAGGGCCATGGCGTAGCGGGTGACGGAGTCCATCACGAGCAAGACGCTTTTGCCCTGGTCGCGGAAGTGCTCGGCGATGGCCGTCGCGGCTTCGGCGCCGCGCGCGCGCACGAGCGGCGGCTGGTCGCTCGTGGCCGTGACCACGACCGACTTCGCGAGTCCCTCGGGGCCGAGGGAATTGCGGATGAAATCGTTGAGCTCGCGGCCGCGCTCGCCGACGAGGCCGACGACGTTAACGTCGGCTTGCGACGAGCGGCACACCATGCCGAGCAGCGTGCTCTTGCCGACGCCGGCGCCCGCGAAGATGCCGAGCCGCTGACCGAGCCCGAGCGGAATGAGCGCGTCGAGCACGCGCACGCCGGTGGCGAGCTGCCGCTCGATGGGACGGCGCTGGAACGGAGACGGCGGCAACGCGTTTACCGGCACCGCGCGACGTGCGACGGGCGTGGGGCCTCCGTCGAGGGGTCGGCCGAACGAATCGAGCACGCGGCCGAGCAACGCGTCGGACACGGCAACGGTGGGCCCGCGGTGCGTGCGCTCCACGCGCGCGCCCGGCCGAACGCCGGAAAGCGCGCCGAGCGGCGTCGCGAGCAATCGCCCGTTGCGGAAACCGACGACTTCGACGTCGAGTCGTGCGTTCGGGGAAGAATGTACGCAGAGCGTCTCGCCGACGGCCGCTCGCAGACCGCCGACTTCGACGATGAGGCCGACGACGTCGAGTACGGTTCCGAAGGGAACGTGAAGGGGTGCTTTTTCGCA
>DASUTR010000322.1:0-3335 GCA_036374535.1 Polyangiaceae bacterium | reverse complement strand
GGCGGCGGCGCCGCAGGCTGCGCCTCGGGCGTTCCCTCCTTGTCGTACGAGGGACTCGGCAGCGAACGCTGGAGCGCTTTCAGCTCTTCGAGCAGATGATGGCCGTCGCGGTAGCGCTTGCGCGCGTCTTTTTCGAGCAGCCGAAGCACGATCTTCTCGGCGACGAGGTGGCAATCCTTGCGGATGGTGCTCGGGCGCGGCGCCTGCGTCGTGCGCTGCATCTCGAGCAGCGTTTCGCGGTCGCTCGCCTTGAACGGCAGCTGGCCGGTGAGCATCTCGAAAAACAGTACGCCGAGCGCATAAAGATCCGACTGCGGGCCCGCCTGCTCGCCGCGCGCCTGCTCCGGCGACATGTACTCGGGCGTGCCGAAAACGGCGCCTTTCGGAGCGAGGCGGGGGTCGTGCGCGAGCGCCGCCAGGCCGAAGTCGAGAATCTTCACGAAATCTTTGCGACCGCCCCGGGCCGTCAAGAGAATGTTGTCGCTCTTCAAGTCACGGTGCACGACGCCGAGGTCGTGGGCGCGCGAGAGCGCGGCGCCCATCTGCTCGAGCACGTCGACCGCGCGGGCGAGTTGGAGCGGCCCGCGCGCGAGCTCGTTCGAGAGCGGCGTGCCGACGAGGTACTCCATGACGAGGTAGAGCTCACCGTCGTCGGTTTCACCGATGTCGTGAATGTCGATGATGTGGGCGTGGTCGACGCGGTTCGCCGCGCGCGCTTCGCGCAACATCCATGCGCGAAGATGCGTCTCACCCCGGAGATCGGGACGGATGAGCTTGACCGCGACGACGCGATCGATGAGCACGTGCCGCGCGCGGTAGACGATGCCCATGCCTCCTTCGCCGATGCGCGACTCGAGCCGATAGCGGCCCGCAATGACGCGGCCGAGCGACGGGTCGTCGCCCTTCCTGGACCTCGATGCCCCTGCCTTCAACGGCGCTGCTTGTGCCATGCGACGAAAAGATCGCTCGGAAGACTCGAGCTCATCCTAGCCGACCACGCGAGACTTCGCGACAGCGAAGTTCACGAGCGCGAGGCGCGATGCCGGCATAGTGGGTTTGCCACCTACATGCCGGCGTCGTTTCAAAAGTAGACGTTCAGCACCGGGAGGTGAAACTCGGTCTTCTGCGAAACGCCGTACATGGCCATTTCTTGCTTGCTGTAGGTGCCGCGGATTTCCAGCGCGGGCACGCTCAGAGCGAGCATATCGGGCGTGAAATCGACGAGGGCGGGAGGGGCGAGGTGGAGGGGCGGGAGCACCGGCGTGCGCCGCACCACGCGCCCGCGCTTCGGCGCTGCACCGGTCGGCGGGGGTGACGCGCCGGTCGGAGGAGCGGCGGGAGCGGTGCTCGGCGAGGCAGGCGAGGGCGGATCGGCAAGCGGCTCGTCCTCGGGCGGCTTGTCCTCGAGGTAGTCGGCGGGCGGCTCGTAAGCCGTCGCGCTCAGCACGGCGACCGTCGTCGGGATCGCGAGGGTGAGCCCGGCTGCGAGAAGAATCATCGACGTGCGCGGCGCGATATCGTTTTGCTCGAGCAGGTAGCCGCCCACGGCGCCGCCGCCGGCTCCGACCACGCCGCCACCCACGTAGAGCCACGGATTTTGGACGCCCACGGCGGCCTCGACTGCGAGCACGAGCTCGGCGCCGAGAAGGCCGCAGCCAACGATCGCTTTACCGTCGGAGCTCGCTTCGTCGTAACCGATCGCAGCGGCGCTGCCCGAGCTCAGAAAAACCGCGAGACCGACGGGTACAAAGGCGAGGGAAGCCGGGACGAGACGCATTGGCTGACTCCGTGGAAGGGCGGCAGGATACCATTCGTGGTGGCGCTGGAAAGGGCTCGATGAGCTCGGCCGGGAGGCCGAGGGCGGCGCAAAAACCCCGAGATTGTCGGGGAAAGCTCGTAGTGCTACACGCGCCTCGCTGGTTCGTTGCCCCGCACCGGGCTTTCGTTCGCCCGTGTCGTCGGCGCCACCCTGGAAACCCCCGTGCCGAATACCCTCGCCAAGCGTCTCGATTCCGTCAAACCCAGTGCCACGCTCGCCATGACGGCGCGCGCCAACCAACTTCGCCAGGCCGGACGAAAGGTCTACGCGTTCGGCGTCGGCGAGCCCGATTTCGCGACGCCCGAGTTCATTCGCGAGGCGGCGCAAAAGGCGCTCGCAACTTCGTCACACTATACGGCCGTCTCCGGCACCGCGGCGCTCAAGCAGGCTATCTGCGAGGCGACCGCGCGCGATCGCGGCTGGACCCCGAAGCCGGAGCAAATCACCGTGAGCGTCGGAGCGAAGCACGCGCTCTTCAACATTGCCTCGGCACTCGTCGACCCCGGTGACGAGGTCGTGATCCCGGCGCCGTACTGGGTGAGTTACCCCGAGCAGGTCAACATGTTCGGCGGCGTGCCCGTGATCGTCGAGACGAGCGCGCGGAACGGCTGGCGCATGACGCCGGACGAGCTCTCGGCAGCGCTCACGCCCCGCACGAAAGCGATCATCCTGTGCACGCCCTCGAATCCGTCGGGCGCCGCGTACGACGCGAACGAGCTCAAGGCCCTCGCGCGCGTCGTCGCCGACAAGACCGACGCGTTCATCGTCGTCGACGAGATCTACGGTGAGCTCGTCTACGACGGGTTCCAGCACGTTTCGCTGGCGAAGGTAGCTCCCGAGCTCGCCGATCGGTTGATCGTCGTGGACGGCGTCAGCAAGACGTACGCCATGACGGGCTGGCGCATCGGCTGGTCCATCGCGCCCGCGCCGCTCGCGAAGGCCATCGACAAGGTGCAGGGCCAGTCGACGACGAACCCCACGGCGGTCGCGCAATCCGCCGCCGCCGCCGCGCTGCTCGGTCCGCGCGACGAGGTAAAGAAGATGGTGAGCATCTTCGCCGAGCGCCGGAAGCGCATGGTCGATGGCTTGAACGCCGTTCCTGGGATCCGCTGTGACCTGCCGCGCGGCGCGTTCTACGCGTTTCCGGACGTGTCGGGGCTCTACGGCATTCACCACGGCGGAAAGAAGCTCGCGAGCGCCGACGACGTTTGCCTTTGGCAGCTCGACGCGTGCGGCATCGCCGCCGTCGCGGGCGAGCCGTTCGGAGCCCCGGGTTACATCCGCTACACGTATGCGTCCGCCGAGTCGGTGATCGACGAAGCGCTCGCCGTGCTCAAGGAGGCCGTGCAGCGTGCCGAGCGGTAGCGAATCGGTCGTCGTCGAACGGCGCGCGACGCTCGGCGCCTTGGTCGAGCTCACGAAGCCGAGCATCGCCGCGCTCGTCATGGTGACGGCGCTCTGCGGCGCCCTCGTCGCGCCGGGGCCGCTGCCGATCGCGCGCCTGCTCATCGCGCTC
>DASUTR010000321.1:0-3363 GCA_036374535.1 Polyangiaceae bacterium | reverse complement strand
TTCACGCGCCCCGGGCGGTGAAGCACTCGTGAAGAGGATGGGCTCGTCCTCGGTACCGACCGCCTCGATCTGCCCGCCACGGAGCACCGCGAGCACGCCCGGCGACGGAGCCGGGGAGCCTTCGATCCTCGTGCACTCTTCGATCGTGAGGACCGCGCCGTCATGGACCTTCACGAAGCCCTCGAGGTCCCAAATCTTGTCGTTCGTGAGCGTGAGGTCGCTCATGATGTCGGCGGGGATCGTGTCGTGGTCCTTGCCTTCGCCGGTGAGGTCGCAGCCGCCGGTGCCGCTCGAGCCGCCGGAGCCTCCCCTGCCGCCGCTTCCACCCGTCTCTTCACCGCCGCCGCCGTCGCCCGCGGTCCCGCCGTTACCGCTCGAGCCGCTCGAGCCGCTCGAGCCGCCGTTGCTTCCGCCCTGACCGCTCGAGCCGCCGCGATTGCCGGAGCTCCCGCCCTGGTTGCCTCCGTCGCCGCCGCTTCCGCCACCGCCCGTATCGGTGGGCGAATCGTCGTCTCCGTCGCCGCATGCCATCATGATCCCAGGCAGCGCGATCACGAGGACCGCTGCCAAAGCTCGGTAGTTTCTCATTTCGAAATTCTCCTTCGAGGTGACTCGGCGGACTCTCGTTACGCGGGGTTCCGATCCCGTGGGCGTTCTGTAACTTCTGCGTGTCGACACTCGGCGTCGGTGCCGTCGCTCGAGTGACGTTCGCGTGTCGCGGTTCACATCTCGTACGACGCCGTTACGGCGAAGGTCGCGCCCTCGGTGTAGTAGCTCGTCGCCGATTCCTTCCCGCGATCGCAACTGAAGTGCCAGGTGCTGCCGCCCGGTTCCTTGTTGCAGCCCTGCGTGTAGAGGACCGGCGCGTTCAGGATGTTCTTGGCCTCGCCCTTGAGCGCGAAGTGCTTGCCGAGCTTCTGTTGGATCGTCAGGTCGAGCAGGTTTCGCGGGTGCTCGTAGATGTCGTCGAGACCCTGGGAGCCGGCGTACACGATGCGCGGGCCGACGACGTTGTAGAGCGCCGTCGCGGTGGTTCCCGATTGCTCGCGCGTGTACGTAAGCGCCAAGTTGAAGACCCACGGTGCTTGGTTGACGAGCGGGCGCGTGAGGTTCGTGAGACCGAGGATGTCCTCGTCCGGCACCGTGATGCGCGAATGGGCAATGGTGAGGTTCGTCGTGACGCTCAGGTCCTTGAGCGCCTCTGCGGCAAACCCGAGATCCTTCCTGGCCTCGAGCTCGAGACCGAGGAGCTTGGCGCTGTCGGCGTTACGGTAGGAGACGGCCCCTTCGTCACCCGACGCGACGATCACGCGCTCGATGGGGTTCTTGAAATCCTTGAAGAACACGCTGAAAGCGAGCACTTCGCGGAGCGTTGGAAAGTATTCGAGGCGCGCGTCGAGGTTCGTGATGTTCGTGAGCTCGAGGTCGGGGTTGCCGCCTTCGACGCGGCCGCCGAAGTAGTCCTGGAACGTGAAGGGCGCGAGCTCGCGAAGCTGCGGTCGCGCGAGCGTTCGAGTCGCGGAGCCGCGGAGCTTCGATTTCGGATTCATGCTCCACGCCACGGCCAGCGAAGGAAGCCAATCCGTCTGGCTGATGCGCGCGCCGAGATCCGGGTCGAGCTCGAGATTCGTATTGTACGCCTCGATTTCCTGCAGGGTGTGCTCGATCCGCTCGCCGACGATCACGCGCACGTTCTTCGCCAGACCGAGGTCCGCCATCAGGTACGCGGCGTAGATGTTGAGGTCTGCGTCGTAGTTGTCGCCCGGGCCGCGAAATTCCCGGAGCTCGAGGGCGTTCTCGTCGGTGGAGCCGATGTTCCCCGGCACGAACAGTCGATCGTTGCACGCGTCGAGGTCCCCCGAGGGGCAGCTCAGGACCGGTTGGTTGATGGGAGACGCGCCCGAGCGCGTGCCGATGTCGAGCGCGCGCGAGTTGAATTCACGATCGCGGAGGCTCACGAGCCCACCGAACTTGAGCTTGTCGTCCTTTTCGTTGATCGGCTGCGTCCAGTCGAGGCCGCCGCCTGCCTGCGACTCGCTCTGGTCGGAATAGAAGTGACGCCCCGATTCGTAAGCGTCGACGAAGACGTACGTTTTTTCGGGAGTGGCCGTCGAATCGGACCACACGGCGTCGCGCCGGTCGGGTTCGTCGCGCGTCGCGACGGAATACGTGACGTTCCAGTCGAGCTCGGCGCTGTTCGCCTCCGGGAAGCGGTGTTCGCCGTTCAGCATCAGCATGTTGAGCGCGCGCGTCACGAAGCCGAGGCGCGTCGCGTGGATGTTCGCTTCGCGAAGATCGTGAAATCCGGTGATGTACTGGGTGCGATTGTCGTTCAGCGTCGTCCGAAGACCCGTCAGGGTGAGCTGGTGCTGCGCGTTGAAGCGGTACGTGAGGCTGCCGTAGGCGCCCCAGTTCGTGGAGACGTTGCCCGTTTCGGCGCGGTAGTCGCGCGCGAGGTGAAAGTCCTCCTCGCCCGGCTGCGGAGGCGTGTAGATGCGCAGGATTTCGTCCCGGCGCACGGTGAAGCTCTGCCCGTAGTTCACGGCGAGGAGCCCGCCGAGCTTACGGTCGTTGCCGAAATCCCAGCCGTTGCCCGCGACGACACCGACGCCGAATTCGGGTGGGGTGCCGCCGCGCGTCGCGCTCATGTAACTGTTCAGGTCGCGGCCGGCCTTGGTGCGCTGATCGGGCGGCAGCGTATCGGCGAACTGAGTTGGAAAGCCGTCCGGCAGCGCGCGCGTTCCGTCGTCGATACCGAGAAAGTCGAGATCGCCGCCGCGGTACGTGAGCCGCTCTCGGAACGTGCTGTTCGTGTTGTACCCACCGCGCACCGAGACCTGGAACAAGGGCTCGCGGGGAATTTCACGCGTTTCGATGCGCACCGAGCCGCCCGCGAAGTCGCCCGGCGAATCGGGCGTGAACGTCTTCGCGATGGTGAGGCTGTTCAAGACGCCCGTCGGGAACATGTCGAGCGGCACGGCGGCGCGGTCCGGCTCGGGGCTGGGGAGGGGCACGCCGTTCAAGAGCGCGTTCGTGTAGCGCTCGCCGAGGCCGCGGACGTAGACGAAGCGCCCGCCGACGACGGTCGCGCCGACGACGCGCTGCGCGGCCTGGGCGGCGTTGCGGTCCGTCGTCTTCGAAATTTCGCTGCGGCCGATGCTGTCGCCGACGACTGTCGACTTCTGGCGCGCGAGGATGAGCCCTTCGAGCGACGATTTGTCGGCTTCTTCGACGACTTCGAAGACGTCGACGGCGTCGTCGTGGAAGCGGGCAAGTCCGTGCGCCTCGATGTCGATCTCGTGGCGGACAAGGACGCGGTCGACGTGTTCGAGGTCGTCGAGGAGGCGGACAAGTCCTCGCTCG
>DASUTR010000320.1:0-3275 GCA_036374535.1 Polyangiaceae bacterium | reverse complement strand
CGTGCGGCTCGAAGGAGCGAACGCAGGACGATACCTTGACGGGTCCCACCTCCGATCGCGACTGGGCGCTCGAGCTCGCGGCCGAAGCCGTGATGCGCGCGCTCGAAAAGCAGAGCTGGGACGACGTCGAACGGTTGCTTTTGCGAGCGCGCCTGCACGTCGAACAGCGCCTTGCCGACGGCGGACGGCTCGACCAGCGACCGCTTCACGGCGTCGGGGGCGCGGCGGTCGCGCTCGCCTTCGCGAAGGGAGACGTCGCGTGGGTGCGCTGGGCGCTGTCGCTGTATGCGACGCTCGGCCAGTTACCGCCCGCCGAAACGGCGCGCGGGCTAGCGACGCTCGAGCCCGCGCAGCGCAGCACGCTTGCGCCCGCCGCGCGCCGCGTGGTCGAAAGCGTGAGCTCGCGCGGCGGCCCGCGTTCCGAGGATCGCGAGAGCTACGAACAACTCTTGAAGCTGGCGGCCGAGGGTTAGGCTAGAATCCACCGAGGGTCAGCTCGATGAAGTTCGTGCTTCGCCACGGGCCGCGTGAGATCCCGCTGCCGCTCGGTCGTTCGGTGCTCGGTCGGGCGGAGACGTGCGAGCTGCCTCTCGACGATCCGCTCGTCTCGCGCCAACACGCGGCGCTCGACGTCGATCACGACGGAGTCGTCGCGCAAGATCTCGGTAGCCGCAATGGTATTCGCGTGAACGGTGAGCGCGTCGAAGGCGCCCGGCGCCTAGCACCGGGCGACGTGCTTCTGGTGGGCAACAACTCGTTCGTCTTGAAGCTCGGCCGCGACGCGATGACCGACACCATCGATCAGGGCTCGACGCAGCGTTTGCCCGTGTTCGGGCTCATCGGCATCTTGGGCGACAAGGCGCTCGCTCTCGGTCGTGCCGACGACGCCGCGCGCCTGCTCGGTCCCCAGATCGAGCTCCTGCTCGACGAGGCGGCTCAGGGGCGCCGCGTCGACGGTGCGACGATCGATCAGGCGTGCTCGTTTGCGCTCCGCTTGGCGGGGGTCGCCGAGACGGGGAAATGGATCGATGTGGTATTTCGCCTACATCGGCTCCTTCGCCGCACCTGTTCGACGGCGCTCGTCGACGAGCTCTACCTCGTATTCCGCAAGGTGAAGCAGCCGAGCCTTCTCGAGCTCCGCGAGTACCTGTCGGTACTTCATGAAATGGAGAGCGGCCTCGGTCCGGCCGAGCGCTTTCTCGTGAGAAGGCTCGAGGGCTTGGAGCGCCTGATCGGCTGACCGGAGCGAGCTTCTCGACCTCCGGGAACGCGCTCGGTATGCTGAGCGGCAGTGGACCGCGATCGCCGACCCCACAAGAGCCTGGAACCGGGCGGTCCGGGGTCGCGTGGCCCGGCCTCGAGCAAGAAGCGTTTCTGGCTCGAGCACGGCACGCAGAACATCGAGTTGCGCGTCGGAATCCTGTCGGTCGGCCGGAGCTCCGGCTGCAACATCGTGCTCGACGACAACTTGGTGTCGCGGCGACACGCCGAGTTCGTGGTGACCGACACCACCGTGAGCGTGCGTGACTCCGGCAGCGTCAACGGCGTCTACGTCAATTCGCGACGTATCAGCGATTCGCTCGCCCTAAAAGACGGGGATCGCGTCCAGATCGGGCAACACGAATTCAAGCTGCGTATGGTCGCGCGCGATTCGGTTCCGGTGCTCGATCGGCTCACCGCCGAGACGTTGCATGGCACCATCGACGCGGAATCCGAGGGCGACGAGCAGACCCACGCGGGCGACGTCTTCGATCTGCTCGGTCCGGTCGCCGACAAGGTGCTGGCGCTCGGTCGTGGCGACGAAGCCGAGCGCATCCTGTCGGGTGTCCTTCAAACCGTGATTCGCGAAGTACAGGGCGGCAGGGACCTCGACACGTCGATGATCGATCGCGCCGCGACGTACGCCATTCGCATCGCCGAAGCGACCGGACGCCCGAACTGGCTCGATTACGTGATCGAGCTCTTCAGCGGGGCCAATCGCGTCCTTCCGGCTCCTCACGTCGATCGGCTCTACGACGTCGTGCGCAAGGCGCGCGGCATGAACGTCCCGGCCTTCAGGGCCTACGTCGCGAAGCTCCAGGGGAACGCTGCGATGCTGGGTCCTTCGGATCGCTTCGTCCTCCAGCGACTCGAGGGGCTCGAGCGCGTCCTTCTGCGTTGAGCGGCGTGAGAGCGAGCCACTCCGATGCTGCTTCGGCAATCGCTGCGCGAAGCTCCGGATCGGCCACGTTCGCGAGCCGCGCCGCGAGCTCGTCGGGTAGTGGCTTTGGCTTTCGCTCCACGCGTCGGGCCGGCGCTCGAGCGGGCGTGGAACCCGCGTTCGTCCGAACCTGAAAGCGCAGCTCCGTCACGGGAATGCGGAGCGCCCGAACCCGCGCGAGGATTTCGGGCGAAAGAAACGTGAGCTCCTGCGCCCACGCGGCGGAAGCGGCGAACACAGTCAGAACGCCGCCGCGCAGTCGACCGGGCTCGGTGCGGCTCGCGATCCGTTCGCCGACGGCCAGGCGCCAGCGCTGACGATCGATCGCGACACCGCCTGCCTGCGCGCTCGCGTCGCGAGCTTCCTCGAGCAGTACGCCGATCGGAGCCGGAGAACGTTTGCCGGGCGTGTCACCCGAGAAGCGCGAGGTCGCCATTCGTGGGAACGACCAGCAGAACCTCGCGCCGCGGGTGGTGCAAGCGCTCTTAGCCGCTCGTATCGACCGATGCGCTCGCTTTCACGTTGATTTCGATGATTTCTTCCTGCCCCGTGGGCTTCCCGTCATCGTGTTTGTGAACCGCGCAGATGAGCCGGTGCTTGCCGGGAGGCGTTTCCGCCGGGATGGTCACGCTGGCGCTCGCTTCCGCCGTGATCAAGAGCGGCGCGTTGCTCGTGTCGTCCAAATGGATCTGCACGTAGACCGCTACGTCGGCCTCGCCGTCGGGCGGGGTGGCGTCGGGCTCGACGAGGACCTTGTCCTCGACATCGACGTGCACCGTCACTTCTTGGCCCTGCTCGACGTTGTCCGTGTCGACGTCGGTGTCGAAGTTGACGTTCGGATCGTCGACGACGAGGCTGTTGTCGTGAACGTTGCAACCCAGTGACATGGCAGAGCCCGCGAGAGCGAGCGCCATGCCGCACGTGTAGATGATGGAACGCATGATAACTATTCCTTTCGGCGGCAGAAGCACGCGGAGTGCGAATGCCACGCTGACGCCCTTCTCAAGTTCCGTGCCGACGCTCGAACTTCAGCGTGGCTCGACGGATGCGCGGAAATCCCCGCGATTATCGCGTG
>DASUTR010000319.1:0-5425 GCA_036374535.1 Polyangiaceae bacterium | reverse complement strand
GGCAGACTTGGTGGCGGGTTTTCTTCGATTTCCTTGGTGGTGCGCGCTAATCGTCTCGCTCGCCGGCCGGGTGGCCTGGCCGGCCGAGCCAACGCCGGCGACTGGCTCCGGCGTCGCGACGGCGCCCCTCGTAGTTCGCGTCGAGAGCATTTCGCCGGTCATTGGGGAGACCGAGTTCCTCGCGGCGCTCTTCCGCACCCTCGGCCGCCCGCTCGTCGCCGCAACGGGCGGTACGCCGTCCGGCGACGCCGAGCTCACCATTCGCTACGACGCCGCGCAGCGCGAGCTCGTCGTGACCTGTTACGACGAGGAACGAGGGTCGGTGACGCGGGTGGTCGAGCCGCCGTCGGACCCTCGAGCGGTTCCGGAAACGGCGGCGTTGCTCGCGCAGAATCTCTGCACGGCGCAAGTGAAAGCGCCCGCTCCGGCCGCGTCCGTGCCCCCGGCGCCGATTCTGGTCGTGCCCGTCCCGGGCGCGCCCCCTGCGCCCGCGGCGGCCCCCAAGGCACCCCCACGCCCGCATAGGACCGCCGTCGCCGGCCTGTTCTTTCCGATCGCAACGAACTACGGAGAGGCCGACCTGCGGACGAACCTCGAGGTCAATCTGCTCTACGGGCGCGTGGGTGAGCTCGACGGCCTGGGCATCGGCACGGTCAACGCGGTCGACGCCGAGGCGAGCGGATTCGTCTTGGCGGCGCTCGTGAACCGCGCGGGCGGCCGCGCTTCGGGACTGCACGTCGCCGGTGGGTTCAACTCCGCGGACAGCCTCGATCAGGGCGTGATGCTCGCGCTGCTCTTGAATCACGCGCGTGACGTGGTTCATGGCGGGCAGGCCGCCCTGGGACTCAATTTCGGTGGGGCCGTGCGCGGCGTGCAGGCAGCGGGCGGCATGAACGTCTCGACCGGACCCGTCGAGGGCGCCCAGCTCGCGAGCATCGGCAACGTAGCGCGAGGGTTCCAGGGGCTGCAGGCGTCGGCCCTCGTGAACGTCGCTCACGATCTCGACGGCATACAGGTCGGTCTCGTCAACGTCGCGGGACGCGTGCGGGGTGCGCAGATCGGCCTCGTCAACGTGGCCGACGACGTCGACGGCGTCCCGTTCGGACTGATCAACGTCACGCGCTCGGGCGGCGTGCACGTGCTCGCCTGGGGCGGCTACACCACGCACGCGAACGCCGGCTTGAAGTTCGCAACGCGCTACACGTACAGCATGCTCACGCTCGGCTACCATCGGGCGAACGACGTCGATGCCTTCGGACCGGGCATCGTGTTCGGCGTGCGCGTGCCCGTCGCGGACGATGCCTCCGTGGCGTTCGACGTCGGAGGCGACTACCTCTTCGGCACGCGCTTTTGTTGTTACGAAAGCAAGACCGAGGAGCGCATCGCCCATACCAAGGATCGCAATCACTATCGCCTGCGCGTGCTTCCGACCTGGCGCGTCCGACCGCGCATCGCGCTTTTCGCCGGCGGCGGGGTGAGTCTCGAAGTTCCGTTCGCGCGCTACTCGGATCTCGAGGGCTACGACCAGAGCGTCGAGCTCGTGCCCGATTTCGCCGCGGGGGTCGAGTTTTAGTGGACAATCTCTGCGAGTTTTCGCAAATCGGTGGGGTGAGCGCCGAGGGCAGCGTCGCCGAGAGCTCGTTTTTCGAAGGCGTGGCGCTCGCCGAACCAGCGGCGATGCGCCAAGCGTACCAGCGTCACCACGTCGCCGTGCGTGCCTTCGCCGGGAGGCTCCTCGGAGACACCGCCGCCGCCGAGGATCTCGTGCATGACGTCTTCGTCGCGTTGCCGCGCGCCGTGCGCCGCTTCAACGGCGAGGCCAGCTTCGAGGGATTCTTGATCGGCATCGCGGTAAACCTCGCACGCCGGCACCTGCGCGCGTCGAAGCGGCGCCGCGCGCTGCATTCGCGGCTCTCCGTCGAGCCGCCGTCGACGCCCCGGCTACCGGATCAGGCTGCTTCGGAACACGAGCTCGCGCTGCGTCTGATGCGCGCGCTCGACGAGCTTCCGGACAAACTGCGGGTCGCCTTCGTTCTCGTCGAGCTGGAGGAGCGCAACGCGAGCGAGGTGGCGGCGCTTCTCCAGGTCCCTTCGTCGACGGTGCGCGCGCGTGTGAGAGCTGCACGTCATCGTCTGCAGTCTTTCGAACACTTCGGCCCGCGAAAGGAGCTCGAATGAGCGAGCCCGGCTCTCCGCACGACGGCCGAGCGGAGCTGTCGGCCGCGCTCTCGGCGGCGCGGCGTGTCTTCGACGGGGAGTCGCCGAGCGCGCACGACACCGAGTCCCGCATCCTCGTGTCGGTGCGCAAGAAGCGGAGGATGCCGCGAGGTCTCTGGGCCATCCCGCTCGCCGCGGCCTTCGGGATTTCGGCGGCCTTCGCGCACGAGCTTGCCGGACGGCTCGCCGACGTGAAAAAGAGTTTGTTCGCAGACGCCTCACCGGCAACGAACGGCGCGCCGTCGGAGGCGATGAAGTCGCCAGGAGCGGTCGCTTCGAGCGTCGACTCCGCGCCGGCGAGCGGGCCTCCGGCACCCGAGGCCACCGGCCGGCGCGAAGCGTCGGAAGCCGTCTCGCCCGAGCTCGTCGCGGTCGCGCGCAGCGCTCCGGCCGCTTCCGCTTCTGTGGCCCAATCGGCCGTGCGGTCCCCCACGCCGGTCACGGAACCCGCCGATGAGCTCGCACTTTACAAGGAAGCCCACCGCGCGCACTTCGACGACCACGATTACGCGAGCGCCCTTGCGGGCTGGGATCGCTACCTCGCTCAGGCGCCGCGTGGAACCTTCGCGCTCGAAGCCCGTTACAATCGAGCCGTCGCGCTCCACCGTCTGGGTCGCCGCGCCGAGGCAATCGAAGCCCTGCGTCCGTTTGCCGCCGGAACCTATGGGCGCTATCGACGCGACGAGGCGCAAGAGCTCATCGACGAGCTCCGCTGACCGGTTAGCGAACGGGCGGCGGACCGTAAGGCCCTGGACCCGGCGCCACGGCGTGCCCGGGCGGTCGCTGTGTTTCCGAAGGCAGCGTCTCCCACAGCGCAAGCTCGATCGGCTCGCCGCCCTCGAGCAGGTAGTCGTTGTAGATCTGCCAGCGGAGGTGAAGGCTCGCGATCATCTGGATCGACATCGTCACGAACAAGCCGACGAAACAGGCGAGCACGCCGACGATCATCAAACCGAACGACACGAAAGTCATGATGATCGCGGTCACGAGCACGCGCTTCCAGGTTTTCGCGGCGTAGGCCCAGAGCGCACCGAACGCGAACGACTTCGAGAGATCTCCGGTGAGCTCGGCCCGCGTGACCGCGGCGTTCGACAATGCGAACCACAGGAGCGCGAACGGCAAAAAGCCGATCGCCGCGACGCCGATGCCGGCGAGAACGGCGAGCTCCTGATCGCCGCCGAACGCCGCGGACGCGCTCGCGCCCGCCAGAACGATGACGCCGACCGCGAGACCGATTCCCACGAGCGCGAACGGCAGCGCCACGACGAGCGTCATCACGAACGGCGCGACCCCGCGCGAGAGATAGTTCGATAGATCCGAGAAATCGAAGCGCACGTACGGCTCCGGGTGTCGAAGCACGAGCCGGCGGTGCACCTCGGCGAAAAACCCCTGCATCACGATCAAGCCGAGGATCGGGATGATCTGCGTCGACAGGTAGAGCAGGCCGCAGAACATCACGTTCGTCCAGCCGCTGCTGCCGGAGGTCGAAAAGCGAAGCGCGTCCATCACGCTCACGTCCCGCGGCAACGGCGGCGGCGTCGCGGGCGGCTGCGGCTTCGGAGGCTGGGGCGGCGGCTGGAACGCTTGCGGATACCCCTGCTGGTACGGCGGCGGGTACTGCGGCGGCGGGTACTGCGGCGGCTGCATGCTCCCTCACCCTATCAGCCCTGCTCCCGTACCGTCACATGCGTCGTGCGCGCGGGAAAGACGCCTTGCCGCTCGGTGCAACGGTTCTGAGGTTCGGCTGGGTCGCCTTCTACTGCCTAACGCCGGACGGTCACGGAGACCTCGGCGTAACCGAGCGAGCGAACGAGCTCGCCGACGACGCGGGTCGCGTTCTCCTCGGCGCGCGCGAGAATGCCGGCTTCGCGCGCCGCCTCGACGAGCGTTCGCTCGGCTTCTTGCCGCGCGCGCGTTTCCAGATTTTCGCGGCGCTGCGCGAGAACCCCCGTCTTTCGCGTGTGCACGTAGGTCTTGTCGCTGTCGAGCGCCGCGCCCAGGATTTCGGCGGGCGGCAGGGCGATGGTCGCCGAGCGAGCGTCGAGATTCACCTTCACGTCGTCGGGGCCGAGCTTCGCGAGATCGACGCCTGCGCGAACGTCGGCCGCCGCGACGAGGAGGATCGCGTCCTCGGTCTGGACGAGCCCGAAGATCTGCGACTGCTTCTCGCTGAGATCGATGACGCGCTCCATGTGGAACGAAACGCTTTCAAGGCGCTTCATGTCCTGGATCTTCGCGAGCACGCCGGGCGTCGGCCGCACGACGGTGACCGCCGAGCTCATCGGCGGTAGGGCCGGAAGCGTGGGCGCGAGGCTCCGTGTTCCGAAAACCCCCACCACGACGCCGAGCGCGAGAAGACCCGCGCCGACCGCGTAGAGCCCCGACGAGCGATTCGGCATCGTCTCAGTCTAGCGCACCGGGCGGGGCCGAAAATGCCGCGAGAGCGCGGTGTGCGCGCGGACGGCCCATGCCGCCGCGCGCACCTCCGAGTGCGAGGGTCGCCGGGCGATTACGGCGCGACGACGGCCGTGAACTCTTGCACTTGCTTGCCGACGCAGTCGGCGCCGCTCCAGCACTCGAACCCGGCGAACACGTCCGTGAGGTACCAGTTCGCAGGGATACCGTGTGCCGCCGCGTCGGTGAAGAACGGCTTGAGATCGCCCGAGAAGGAACCCGAGGCCGAGGTCGCGACGTAGGACACCACCGGACGATTGGCGGAGCACCGCACGCCTTCGCACATCGCACCCGTGTCACCGCGCGGACCGACCCAGCGAACCCACGAGCGGCCGCCGATGGTGACGGTCTGACCGGCGCTGCCGATCGGCTGGAAGTTCGGCGGATCGTAGAGCCAAAGCATGACGAAGCCCGAGATCGCGTCGTCGTAGCGTCCGGCGGGCCCGGTTGCGGGCACGTGGTCCGAGAACCAGATGTCGTACGTGGCGTTGATTTGCCCGCTCGTACCGGTGTGGCGGAACGTGCTGTTTACGCTGGTGATGGCGCTGATCTGCTTCGGCAAGCCATCGTCGGACCGCGTCGAATAGGTCCCGTTGGCAACGTCGCCGTTCCCGCCGATGAAGATCGAAGGGAACGACGCAGGAGCCGACGAGCCGTTGCCCGTGCTCTGCGTGACGGTGAAGCTGTTGTCGACGTAGGTGAGCGTCTGATCGCTGCCGTTCGGGTTACCCCAGTTGTTGTTCTGGATGATGTA
>DASUTR010000318.1:0-15481 GCA_036374535.1 Polyangiaceae bacterium | reverse complement strand
ACGATGCGGCGCATGGCGGCGCCGTGATTCGCCATCTTGTAGATCCAGCGCCGGTTGGGATCGTAGTCCTTGCCGCGACGGCGCACCGGATCGGTGATGGGCTCGCCGGCATCGAGATCGGTCGAGCGGAACGAGAAATTGTTCTTGAAGAAATCCACGTGACCGAGCACGTGGCACATGACGAGCTTCTGATCGGTGAGGCTGTTGCCCTCGAGCAGGTAGGCGTACGAGGGATTGTTGTTGATGACCATCTCGTAGATCTTCGAGAGGCCGTACTCGTAGCTCTTGCTCAGGCGCTCGAACTCCATGCCGAATCGCCAGTGCGGATATCGATTCGGGAAGCCGCCGTACGCGGCAATTTCGTTCATCTGGTCGTACGAGAGCATCTCGAACACGACCGGGAAGAAGTCGAGCCCGTGCGCGCGCCCGATCTTTTCGATCTTTTCCTGCTCTACGCCGAGGTAGCGCGGAAGGCCGGTGTTCATGGCGAACTGAGGCATTACTTACCCTTGCCGAGAAAGTCCTTGATGCTCGTCACGATCGCGTCGCGATCGCGGATCTCGCTCGTGACGACGCGCTCGTCGTCGTTGAAATGCTCGCGCAGGTCCTTGACGAACTGTCCCGAACCGTAGGGACTCTCGACCTGACCGTAGGCGAACAGGTTCACCTTCGGCAGCACGTTCTGCTTCAAGATTTCGATGCAGGTGAGGGTATCGTCCATCGACCAGTTGTCGCCGTCCGAGAAGTGGAACGGGTAGATGTTCCACTCGTCGCTCGGGTAGTGCTGCTCGATGAGCTGCCCGCACAGCTTGTACGCGCTCGAGATCATCGTGCCGCCCGATTCGCGCGTGCGGAAGAACGTTTCGCGATCGACTTCGCGTGCCACGGCGTCGTGGATGATGAAGCGGCTCTCGAGGCCCTGGTATTGGCGCCGGAGCCACGTATCGATCCAGAAGCTTTCGATGCGGACGATGTCCTTCTGCTCTTCGCCCATCGAGCCGGACACGTCCATCATGTAGATGATGACGGCGTTCGCGACGGGTTCGAGGCTGTCCTTCCACGAACGGAAGCGCCGGTCCTCGTGCTGGGGAACGATGACGGGGACGTCCTTGTCGTACGCGCCGCTCGCGACCGCCCGGCGCAGCGCTTCCTTGTAGGTGCGCTTGAAGTGGCGCAGCGATTCGGGGCCGACGCGCCGGATGCCGGTGTACTTGTCCTTGTTGGCGACGATCCTCGCCTTGCCCTTGTTCTCGATGGCCGGAAGCTCGAGCTCTTCACCGAGGATGTCGGCGAGCTCGTCGAGGGTCACGTCGACCTCGAGCATGTGATCGCCGGCGTCGCTTCCCGCCTTACCGGCGCCGTCCTCCGACTCGCCGCCTTCGCCGCCGACGCCGTCTCCCACCTCGCCCGGGCCCTGCCCGACGCCCCCGCGCTGCTTGTCTCCGTAGACGAAGCGCGGAATGTCGATGTGCGGCACGGGGATGCTGACGAGATCCTTGCCCTTACGCCCGACGAGCTCCCCCTGCGAGATGTAGCGCCTGAGGTTCTGCCGAATCTTTCCGCGAACGATGGCCCGGAACCGGGAATGATCCTGATCGATCTTCAGGGACATCCAAAGGATTAGGATGGCACATCCGCCCGAGCGCGCCTACAGGGGCGCGGACGACTCGCGCCGGCGCAGTCGCGAAAGCGCCCGCGCCGTCACGTGAGCGTTCCGGCCCCGGCCCCGACGCGGAGTCCGGCGCTCGTTCGGACGGCTTCGAGCGACGGAGCGAGCGCTTCAGGATGCGCTTTCATGAGCTCGGCGTAGCGCCAGGGCGCGAGGCCGGCGTCGAGGAGGAGACGCTCGAAGATTTCGATGGCGTCGGCCTTTCGGCGCAACGGTTCCGAGCCGACGAGCTCCACCACTTCCGCCACAGACGCGAGCAGCGTCACGACCAGGTCGAGGTCCTCCTGGTCGCTCGGGTCGGGCTTCACGTGGGGCAAGTTGGCAGTCGCGTGCGGCGCCGGGAACCACCGCTCGAACCGCCGCTGGAGCGTCCGATCGTCGCGCAACAGGGCTTCGACGCGGGCGAGCTCGGCGTCGCACAGCGTCTGCTCGATCGACAAACCGATTTCTTCGAGGGCGGGCCCCTCGTGCCGAGCCCGGGCGATGTCCTCCGCTTGGGCGCCGCGTTCCCTTGCGGCGATCTCGTCGACCACGTCACGGACGACGTCCGAGACGGCGGCGTGGGCGCGCGCTTCCGGCAGATGCAATGGAAGCGCGGAGCGCGCCTCGGCGACCAGCGCCGCGAGCGCCCGATCGCTCGTGAAATGGTAGAAGGCGGACTCGCCGCGCGCGCGTTGCCGCGCCACCAGCGCTCGCAGCGCCGCGTTCTCCTCGCCGAGTGCGATGATGCTCACTCCGACGGGCAACGATCCGACGGCTTCACGCGCTGCGAGCACCTTTTCTTGGTCGACGGGGGCGTCGCCGTCGGTGATGAGCACGATTTGAGCGCGCGCGAGCTCCGGATCCTCCTCACGCGCGATGCGGATGCGCTCGAAAGAGGCGAGCAGAGCGGTTTGAATGTCCGTCGAGCCGCTGCGAAGCGTGGAGAGCACCTGCTCGATGGCGAGCAGCGCCTGGCCCTCGTCTTCGACGACGGTCAGGGTGTCGAGCTTGTCCGTGAAATAGCGATAATAGAGCGTCGGGCGCACGCGACGGCGGGCGTCCGCGAGCCGCGCGGCGAGCGTCGAGAGCTCGGCGACGAGGATGGCGTCGCGCATTCGCGCTCGAGGCCCGAGCATCGACGTGGAGCCGTCGAGAACGTACAGACGCGCCTCCCCCGCGAGCCCCGAACGCTCGATGGTCTCGACCTCCTCGGCGACGAAGCGGCGCGCGAGCAGCTTCCCCGCGGCGAGCGACAGCAAGATCGTGCGCGGATCGTCGAGCACCGCGTCGGGCAAGTCGTCGACGCCGTGCGCTTGCGCGAGCACGAGGTCCGGGGTCGGATGGCGCACGACGCGCGTCGTGCGCCGCACGTCCTTCACGCGCACGGACGAGAGGGTCCCGCCGACCTCGAAGCAGCCGTCGGCGAGCAGCGCCGCAGCAATCAGGTGCTCGCGACCGCCCGTCACCATTTGGATCCGCCAGAAGTCTCGCTCTTGCGTGCTCCACTCGGGGATCTCCCGCTGGCGCGCCTGCGCGCGTTCGAGCCCGCGCTCGATGGCGTCGAGCACCCGCGGTGCGAGCACTTCGCCGCCCGAACGCCGCAGCGAATCCTCGCGAGTCGCGCCGTCGAAACGCGAACTTTCGCCCCAGAGCTCGTCGAGCGCGCGCCCCGTGAGTCGGCCGAGCGTGCCGTCGCCCCGTTCGAGCGCGAAGCCCTCGAGCGCGACGAGCCCGGCGTGCACGCGCTGGGTCTCTCCGCGGGCGAGCGCCTGCCTGAGCTGGTGCACGATGCCGACTTCCGGCGAGAGCCCCGCTCCCTCGAGGCGATCGATGCGCGCTATTTCGGCGGCGATGGCGTTGCTGCGGGCCTCCGTGCCGTCTGCGTCGAGCTCGAGCGAGGCGCTGGCGTCGAGGAGCAGCGTGCGGGCGGCCTCGAGCAGACGCCGCCGCCTGCCGAGGAGCTCGGTTTCGTCGCGCGCGGCCCGCAGCAACGGGTCGATGGCCGCGACCGGCGTGACCGCGTCGTCGCGCGCGTTCGTCGCGACGAGCGGCCTCGGCGTGTCCGCCTTCGTGGCGGCGAGCATCGCGCGCAAGCCGAACGCGTCGTCGGGCGCCGCGAGCCAGCCGTGGACGCGCCGCACCACCTGATGCAGGCGCCAGAGCCAGCTCGCGTAGGCCATCGGCACTCGTCCGTGCACGACGCAGGCGCGTTCGACGCTCGTGACGTTCTCGGCGAGCTCCTCCCGGGCGGCGTTCGCGCATTCCTCGATCGAGGGAAGGCGTAGCGCCACGGCTTCCATTTCGGAGAGCTTCACGCGCTGCCCGAGTCGTTCGACGGCGTCCGTCTCGAGCTTGGGCCGCCAGCGCAACGCCCGCATGACCGGTCGGGCGAGCGACGCGAAGGTGCTCTTCACGTCTTCGGGCTTTTCGACGAGGCGAGCGATGCGTTCGGCGAGAACGTCGAGCTCTTCGCTCGCTCCGGTGCTCATGCGGGCCGCGCCGCGCCGAGCACCGTCTTCCAATTCGCTTCGGAGCGGGAGCGCGCGAGCTCCCGTACGGCGCTCGTGCTGATCTCTTCCAGCGCGCGGACACGGGCCTTCAGCGCCTTCACGTCGACGCCGAGCGCCAAGAGCTCGAGCAGGCGAAGCTCGAGCGCGAAGCGCGAGAGCGCGGCTTCGTCGCTCACGATCGTGAAGAAGCCCGACTGCGAGAGGTGGGCGAGAGCCGTCGCAGGATCGCTCGGCAGCTCGCTCGACAGCGCCGCCCAGAAGCGTTCGAGCAACGTGACGGGGCGCTCGATACGTTCGAGATCCCGCGCGGCGATGCGCGCGCGCAAGGTTTCGGGCAACGACGAAAGCCTTCCGGCGAGCCCGGTCACCACGTCTTCGGGACGATTCGGGGACTGGGCGAGCTCGGGCAGAATACGGAGCGCGAGATCGGCGAGCACGAACGCGAGACTCGCGCGCTCCTCGGTCTCTCGCAGCCGGCGGTAACCGTCGTGATTGCCGTCGAAATCGGCGAGCGGTACGGGGGCCGGCTCGGCGCGCAGCAGAGCCTCGGCGGAGCACGTCAGGATGTCTTCGATGGGGACGGTGCGCTCGAGCCCGTGGCTCTTCAGCACCGCGAGCACCCGTTCGACCTCGGTCGCGACGGCGCCGCGGTTCTGGGCGTCGAATTGCTCGAAGGCGGCGCGAACGAGCGGAGCGACCCGCGGAGAAAGCACGCGTTCCTTGAGCGCGATGTCCGAGACGCCGAGCTCGGCGAAGCGGCTCGCAGCGTCGTCGACGCACGAGAGCGGCTCGGCGAGCAGCTCGAGCACTTCCGCGAGATCGCGGCGCTTCGTACTTTCGAACGCTGCGGCGACGGCGCTCCTGAGCGCGTCGTCCCAGAGCGCGACCAGGGAGTCCTCGACGCGGCTCACCGCTTTCTTCCAGGCCCCGTCGAGCTCGGCGGTAGCGTGCTCGAGCGCGCCGCCTGCGCGTAGCGCGTGGACGAGGCTTCCGAGCCGAGCGAGGCGTTCGAAGCGCCCTTCGCTCAGGCTGACCGCCTCGCGCGGGCCGACGCTGCGCGAGGCGAGCTCGGCAAGCTCTCGCTGCAGGTCGAGCGGGGCATGCTCGAGTACGTGGACGACGGCTTCGAGCGCCCGGCCTCGGAGCCAGCGCGCTACGTTGCGCCGCTCGGGGCGCGCGCGCTCGAGCTCGTCGGCGAGCGCGAGCAGCCCGCTCGAAAGCGCCTCGAGCGACTCGTCCGTTTCGTGCGCAAGCCCGCTCCGAAACGCGCGCCTCGTGAGCTCCTGGACGGCGGCGTCGAGGTGGGCCGCTGCCGTGTCCGCGCCGAGCGTTCCCGTCGTCGCGGCCGCGGCGAGCTCGCGCGTATTGCCCATGAGCGCCGCCGTGTCTTGGAGGGCGAGCTTGTCCGGCATCGTCTGCGCGAGCAGGGCGCCGCTCACGGTGACCTGCCGTCCGACGGGAAGCGGGGGCTCGAGCTTCTGCAGGCAGTGCTCGAAGATCTCGTGTTCCGTGCGCATGATGGCAAGCTGCCGGGCTTCGCGCGGGTCCACCTCCGCCTGCTCGAGCGCCGCGAGCTCCGTTTCGCTCGGCCCGCACAAAACCATGCTCAGACGAAGGTCCGCCAGGTCCGATTGCTCCGCGCGGAGCGGGCGCCGGCAGCCGTTCGTCGCCCAGTCGAGCACGCACGATGCCCGGAGCACCCGGCCGAGCCGCACGATGGTCCGCGTCGACAGATAGCGTGACGGGACGAACGCAGGGTCGGCGCGGCGCGCGGCCGCGAGCTCGGCCTCGAACGCGCGTGAAAACTCGGCGAGCCGTCCGCACAGCCAGTCGGGCACGAACACCGCGTCGACGGCGGCCTGGAGCTTGTCGAGATCCTGAATCGTCAGCGCGGCGCCGAGCGCGCGCGGCCTCGAGCCGGCGACTTCGGCGCGCAGCACTCGGGTGAGGCTCTCGGGTGAGGCGAAGCCCTTGGGGACGAACGAGAGGAACGCGATGCGGTCGACGAAGGCGAGCAGCGTGTCGCGCGAGCCCTCGAGGATCTCGGAAAGGTAGCGATTGCTCGTCATCAGCGCGCACTCGATGTGCCCGCGCGTCACCTTCGTGCCCTGCTTGAGCTCGCGCTCGTGGAGCACGTTCAGGGTCGAACGCAAGAGCATGTCGCGCCCGTCGAAGACCTCGTCGAGGAAGGCGTGAACGGCGCCCAACATCCCCTCGTCCGTGAAATGCTCCGTGCGGCCGGTGTCCATCAACGTCTTGAAGTTGATGGGACCGACGAGGTCGGTTTGCACCGTGCTCTCGGTGAACTGACGGGTGAACAGGCTAGGCTCGCCCGTCGCCTCGTCGAGGATGCGCCCGAGCACCGCGCTCGCGAGTCGGCTCTTGGCCGTTCCGGGCGGCCCGGTCATGAGCACGTGCTCTCGACAGAGCAGGGCGAGCGCGGTCTGTCGGAGGACGGTGTCGCGCTCGGCGAACGCGCCGCCGAGCTCGGCGAAGAACTCCGCGAACCGCCTGCCGGCGAGGCCCAGCCGCTCCGCGAGATACGCCTCCACGGCCCGAGAGCATAGTCCCGTTGTCGTTGGTGCGCGAGGCGTCTATCGTCGCTCTCGTGACGACCAAGGAAGCGAGCCATCTCGTGCTGACGGCGGTCGGTCCCGACAGGCCCGGACTCGTTCGAGCGATCTCGTCGGTCGTGCTCGGCGCGAGCGCGAGCGTCGAGGACAGCCGCATGGCGATTCTCGGCGGTGAATTCGCGCTCATCGTGCTCGTGTCGGGCACCGAGGCGGCGGTCACGCGCGTCGAGCGCGAGCTCGTCGGGCTCGAAGCGGAGCTCGGACTCCGGTTCCTGTTCAAGCGCACCGCACCGGACGCGCCGCGCCCCGTGCACCGCCACGTGCTTCACGTGAGCGGCGTGGATCGCCCTGGCATCGTGCACGCGGTCACGGACTTGCTCGCGAAGCGCACCGTGAACGTCGCTTCGCTCGAGTCCCACCTGACGTTCGCGCCGGACAGCGGGACGCCGCTATTCGTGCTCGAAGCCGAGCTAGAGGTGCCGTCCGAGGTCACGCTCGGCGAGCTCGAGCGCGAGCTCGCAGAGCTCGCGCAGGACGAGAATCTCGACGTATCGCTCGTTTCCCGGCGCTGACCGCGCCGAGCGCGACTCAGCGCGGCGGTTCGAGCCTGCGGCAGCCGGGACAATTCACGCCGCCGCCCGGGCCCTCGTCGCAGTGCTCCGGGCCCTGGACCACCCCGTCGCCGCAGAACGGCCCGAGGCGGCACCCGGTGTCGCACTCGCCGTAACCGCCGTCATTGACGCCGTCGTCGCACTCCTCGCCGAAACTCAGGATGTTGTCGCCGCAGATAGCGGTGCAGTCGCTCGGCGCCGCTTCGAACCCCGACAGCGTCAGGCGGAACGAAGAGCCGAACTTCTTCCGCTCGGCCTGGAACACCACGATCTTGTACACGTTGCCCGGCGTGAGCTCGAACCGGGCCGCAGACTGGGCGTTGATCGTGACCGTGCCGTTCATCGGTACGTGGATGCCGCCGAGGTCCACGGCGAGGTGCCCGTTCACGAACACCCAAACGTCGTCGTCGCCCGTGAAGTCGAGGCTCGCGTCGGTGTCCGCTTCGTAGCGGAACCAGTACTGCACTTCGCTCGTGAAGTAGAAGTTGTGCTGCATGGCGCCGGGGAACGCTTTGTCCTCCGACGGCCAGCCCACGAAACCGTACTGCAGGGGAAGCTGAGCGAAACCGGGATCGCGTGTCGGTCCCATCACGCTATCGACGGGGAAGAACAACGGGGTCCCGTCGTACGTGACCACCCGGCCGCCGGTGCACCACTGGGCCGGGTTGGTGCTGCAGGGCTTGCAGTCCGCGACGCATGCGGCGACCTGCCCGTCGAAGTCCGTCGTGCATTCGGTGTCGCACTCCGCGGCGGCCGCGGTGAGGTCTGCCACTTCGAGCTCGAGCTCGGCGATGACCGCGGTCACGTCCGCAATCTGGGTTTCCAGCATGGCGATCGCAGCGGCGTCGGGCGGAACCTGCGCCTGGCGTTGCGCGAGTTGTTCCTCCAGCCGGACGAGCTCCTCCTGCCGCTGGCGGAGGGTGTCGCCGCGGGAGCGCACCATGTCGTGCTGAGGTCGGCAAACGTTGTCGCACTGGAGCGAGCTTCTGACGCGCATCGTGCAACCGGGCTCGCACGTCGCCTGGCTGGTCGCGTTCGGCACCTGCTGCTCTTGCCCCTGGCCCATCGGCGGCGCGGTGGTGACGGTCAGCTGCTCGCCGTTCGCGCCGAAACGGTTCACGTAACCGCCCTCGCCGTTGTCGAACAGCACGATGTTGCCGACGACGCGCACCGTCTTGGGATCGTCGCGGAACCAGCGCGCGAACGACTCGGCCGATTGAATGCACGCGTTCGCGGGCGCTCTGCCGAGCACCGGCCGTCCCTCGGCGTCGAGGCGGTCGCGGGCGATGCCCGGCACGATGGGAGCGCCTTCGGTAATGCCGCAGGTCGTGTCGGGGTAGACGGGCCAGCCGAAGTCCGGGTCGTTGTCCGAGAAGTCGCGGAAGATCGCGGGGACGCGCAGGACGCACTCGCCGTTGACCTTCTCGCAGACCGGCGTCTGCTCGCAGTTGAACCCCCTCTCTTTCGCGCAGGTCGAGGAGCAGCCGTCACCGTCGGCCGAATTGCCGTCGTCGCATTCTTCGTTGATGACGAGGCCGTCGCCGCACTCGGAAGTACACGACTCTCCCGCGCAGTCCGGCTCGGTCAGGCACAGGGAGGAACAGCCGTCGAACGGAACGTCGTTGCCGTCGTCGCAGCTCTCGGCCCCTTCCAACATGCCGTTTCCGCATTCGGCGTCGGTGCACACGCTGGGCTCCCCGTCGCACTTCTTGCCGAGCTCGATCTTGCAGCGCTCGGAGCAACCGTCGCCGGGCTCGAGGTTTCCGTCGTCGCAGCGTTCACTCGCGGCGACGAGCCCGTCGCCGCAGCGCGCGATCTCGCGACACGGTTGGCCCGGGTTCGCGCAGCTGAAGCCACGTTCGACGTTGAGGCAATTGTCGGCGCAACCGTCGCCCGACTCCTTGTTGCCGTCGTCGCATGCCTCGTCGGACGTGAGCTCTCCGTTTCCGCAATTGGGTGGCGTCGGAGGTTTCGGCGGATCGACGACGAGCCCCGTGCCGCCCTTGCCGCTGGAGCCGCCGCCGGGGACGGTGCCGCCTTGACCGGTGCCACCGTTACCGGGACCGGTTCCAGGATCGGCGCCGTTCGTGGGCGGGTTGCCGGCGGCGCTGCAAGCGCCGACGAGCAATCCGAAGAGGAGGATCGATGGAAGGCGAGGGAGATCGTTGTCGGAGGTCGGCATGGCGGTCGTCTCGGTTCGGCGTCCAGGTTCTGACACGACTGAAACCCGGAAGCCATGGGACGTAATAGCCATGGATCGCTCGTTCGACATCACTTCTCGTCTCTCGTCTCGAGATATCGACGGCCACGAGATTCTTCGGTCGGGATTGAAACGGTCCCGAGCTTGACCGGGTAGGGCCCGGGGGGTCGCTTTTCGCTTATCTGCCGGGTGGCGAGCTGCTTCACGAGCGACCGAAGGGGGGGTCAGCCGCGATCGGAGCGACGCCGGCCCCCGCCCCGCCGGCGGCCCTCGGGGCGCGGTGGGAACGCGCGCCGGTCGAGCGCTTCGCGGCGACCGATCAGCGAGCGGCGTCCCCCGCGTTCGCGAAACAGCGCGCAAAGCTCGGGGGTATCGGCGAGCGGGATGCCTTCGAGCACGAGCGCGTGAGCGCGGCAGAGGACGACGCTGCGTTCGGCCACGAGCACCCGCCGGCTGCGGCCCGTCGCCGCGCGGCCGAGAGCCGAGCAAACCTCGCACGCGCTTGCCATGCCGCGACCATGAGCGGCGGCTCGGACGCGGGCCAAGTTTCGAGCCGCTCCTTCAGCGAATGCAGGCGATTTTGCCGAAGCGCCCTCCGGCGTCGCCTTTGCGGCAGGCTTGTCGCTCCTTGCACGCGAGCGATTGCCGGCAGTCGGCGTCCGAGCCGATCACGCAGCCGGGCGACTTTCCCATGCCGCTCTTCCCCGTGTCTTCGACGAAGCTGCACGTTCCGAGCGTCCTGCAGCCCTCGGTCTTTTCGCAGTCGGCGCGCGAGGTGAGCTCGCAGCGGTCGCGAACGAAAGTGCAAAAGCCGTTCTTCCGGCAGAGGTCCCCGAGCGCGCAGTCGGTGGGCCCGTAGGTGCCGCACTTGCCGTCTTCGGCGGTGCACTTGCTGAAGCGAATACAGACGTCGGACGCCTTGCAGTCGTCGCCGCGCGCCACACATTGCCCGTCGACGGCGGAGCACGTGCCTTCTTCGCGGCAGCCGGCCGTCGGGGCGCAATGCGCGTTCGAAGTCGGCGCACAAATGCCGTTTCGTTCACCGCAGGCGCCGGCCGTTTTGCAGCCGGGGAACGTGCCGCAACTCGCGGCCGTCGCGCGACACGCGTCGCCGACGAGCTCGCAACGACCCTTTTCCGTGCACTCGGCCCCGCGGCGGCAGTCGTCCGCCGCCGTGGCCACGCACTTCTCGCCGCGCGCCGTGCAATGACCGCGGGTTTTGCACTCGGCGGCGCAACGCTCGGCGTGGCGCTCCTCGCAGCCGGGCGCGAAGCCCACGAGCAGGGCAACCCCGAGCCACCTCAGCACGCGAGCCTTCATGTCTCCCTACGTAGCAAAGCCCCATCACAAAAAAAACGAGGGCCCCGAACTCGACGTTCGGAGCCCTCGTTCGGACCGTTCGTGGCCCTTATCGCCGGCTCGTCACACCTCCGAGGGGTGGTAGCCGCGCTCGCCGTGGCCCGTGATGTCGAGGCCGCTCTGCTCGTCTTCGGCCGTCGGACGGAGACCGATCGTGACCTTCAAGAGGTAGCCGAGCGCCGCCGTCGCGCCGATCGAGAGCACGAGCGTGAGGCCGATCGCCTTGCACTGCTCGAGCCAGAGGGTCTTGCCCACCACGTCTTTGAGGTTCAGGAGGAGGTTCGGGTTCGCGTCCGGCGTCGCGAGGAAGCCGGTGAGGAGGGCGCCGAGCGTTCCGCCGACCGCGTGCACGCCGAACGTGTCGAGCGCGTCGTCGTAGCCGAGCGCGCTCTTCAGCTTCGTGCAGGCGAAGAACGGAACGATGCCGGCGAGGACGCCGATGATGACGGCGCCGTTCGCCGTGACGAAGCCCGCCGCAGGGGTGATGACGACGAGGCCGCCGACGATGCCCGAGCAGAAGCCGAGAACCGTGGGCTTGCTGCGCGTGATCCACTCGATGCCGGCCCAGGCGAAGCCCGCGATCGCGGCCGCGAGGGTCGTGGTCATGAAGGCCTGCGACGAGACGCCGTCCGCCGCGACCGCGCTGCCGGCGTTGAAGCCGTACCAGCCGACCCACAGCATGCCGGTGCCGATCATGGTGAGCACGAGGCTGTGCGGCGCCATGTTCTCTTTGCCGAAGCCCGTGCGGTGACCGACGATGAGCGCGAGCACGAGCGCCGACCATCCGGACGACATGTGCACGACCGTGCCGCCGGCGAAGTCGATCGCCTTGATCGAGGCGTTCGCGTTCCAGACGCCGTTCATGAGGCCGTCACCGCCCCACACCATGTGGGCGAGCGGGAAGTAGACGACGATCATCCAGCCGGTGACGAAGAGGAGGAGCGCGCCGAACTTCACGCGCTCGGCGATGGCGCCGATGATGAGCGCCGGCGTGATGATCGCGAACATCAGCTGGTACATCGAGAAGGTGCTTTGGGAGACCCACGCGGCGTACGTCGTGTTCGGCGCCGAGCCGACGCCCTTCAAGAACGCCATGTCGAGCCCGCCCCAGTAGGGTGTGCCGGGAGCGAAGGCCACGCTGTAGCCGAACGCCCACCAGAGCACCGCGACCAGGCCCGCAATGCCCATGCACTGCGCCATGATCGAGAGCACGTTCTTGCTCCTCACGAGACCGCCGTAGAAGAGCGCGAGGCCCGGCAGTGTCATGAAAAGTACGAGCGCCGCGCACACCATGATGAAGCCGTTGTGGCCGGGACCTGGCGCCATGATCTTCGAGTCCGCGTCCTTCACGCGCGCGCCGTTGTTCACGTACGCCTCGAGGTCGGTGATCCGCTTTTCCATCGCCGCAGGATCGGGCGCGGCAGCTGCCGCTTCTTCGGCGAACGCGGGATCTGCCGTCAGGGCGAGCCCGAGACACATGACCATCAGTGCAAGCAGTGCAAATACGAGCTTCTTCATCGCGATTTTCCTCCAGGAGCGAGGGGGGGTTTTGCGGGGCCGCCGAACGATCGGCCGGGGCCCGGGGGTTTCCGTTTCTGCTCGATTTCGAGCGCCCCGATTGTTTCCGGAGAAATGTTTCTGATTCGGGTCATCAGTCTTTCCGTCCGGCCGCCTAGTACGATTCTCACCGGGGGCGCCGGCCCCGGCTTATGCTTCGAAAGTGGCGGAAACCGCGGAATCCCGACGGGCCAACCCGAGCATTCCGGTGCCAGCCGAATCGGACGCGCAACGGCCCGAGTCGCTCGAGCCGGCGCTGGACGGGAGGCGACATGAGACCGGCGCAAGCTCGCTCGATCTCACCGCGTGGGATCAAAACGAGGCAGTGCGCGCCGCGGCGAACCGCGAGCTCCACCCGCATCTCTTGAAGCTCTCGAGCGAGCGCCTGCGCGCCGTCTATCCGGCGAGCGCCGTCGCGCTCGTCGCGTTCCTCGTCCTCATCGTCGCTTTGTCGCCTGCGCTGCCGGGGCTCGCCGCGGTATGGCGAAGCGCGTCCATTCCCCTCGCGGGGGGTATGGCTCTTTCGCTCGTGATGCTCGCCGTGTCGCGACTTCCGA
Source organism: Polyangiaceae bacterium (assembly GCA_036374535.1). Taxonomy (GTDB): domain Bacteria; phylum Myxococcota_A; class Polyangia; order Polyangiales; family Polyangiaceae; genus PMG-095. Next base: position 2,463 of record DASUTR010000318.1, on the reverse strand, counting down.
AGTTGCGCCAGGAGCTCGCCTACGAGCTCGGCTACGTCTTCCTTTTCGTCCTGTCGCTCCTGCTCGGTTTCCTGCGACACGGCGGTGCGTCCGATCCGGCGGCGCTCGCGCGAACCCTCTCTCCGGTCGCGCTCCCGATCCTCGCGTTCGGCGCGCTGATCCCCGCGACGCCGAAGCGCGCTCTCATCGCTTACGTCGGCGCGGCGATGATGGATCCGCTCGCGCTCGTGCTTTCCGACCCGCACGTCGACGCCATCGTCCCGGAAACGGCGCTCGCATTCGCATCGCCCCTCGTCGCGGCGCTCTGCGCCTACGGCGTTTCGAGGATTGCGCACCGCTTGCGCGAAGGGATCGTCAAGGCGCGCGAAGTCGGAAGCTACCGGCTCGTCGAGCGTCTCGGGGTCGGCGGCATGGCCGAGGTCTGGCGCGCCGAACACCGCATGCTCGCGCGCCCTGCGGCCGTGAAGCTCATTCGTCCCGCCGTCCTGAACGAGCACGGACCCGTCGATACGCAACGCCTGTTGCGGCTCTTCCTGCGCGAAGCTCGGGCGACGGCGTCGCTGAGCTCTCCGCACACCATTTCGGTCTACGACTTCGGTATCACGCGCGAGGGTGCCTTCTACTACGTGATGGAACTCCTCGACGGCATCGATCTCCAGACGCTCGTGACGCGCTTCGGACCGCAACCGTCCGAACGCACCACGCACTTCTTGGTCGAGGCGTGCGAGTCGCTCAGCGAAGCCCACGAGAAAGCGTTCGTGCACCGAGACGTGAAGCCCGCGAACCTGTTCACCTGTCGCGTCGGGGGCACCCCCGACTTCGTGAAGGTGCTCGACTTCGGCCTCGTGCTCGACCGCCACCCCACGCCCGAGGAGCTCGAGGACGAAAAACGCTTCGTCGGCACGCCGTCCGTCATGGCGCCCGAGATGGTGCGATTCCAGGCGCCGGTGGACTTTCGCGCCGACCTCTACGCGCTCGGCTGCGTCGCGTACTTCCTCCTCACGGGCAAGCGTGTTTTCGAAGCCGAGACGCGCCACGACATGCTCGTCATGCACGCCCATCAGAAGCCGATCCCGCCGTCGAAGCGCGTCGAACTCGCCATCGACGCGGAGCTCGAGCGCATCGTCATGGCGTGCCTCGAGAAGAATCCGAACCGCCGCCCGCAGAGCGCTCGCGAGCTTCGCGAGAGCCTGCTCGCGCTCACCTTCGAGCGGCCGTGGAGCGAGGAACGGGCGCGTCTCTGGTGGAGGACTCACCTCGACAAAGACAAGGTCGAAGCGGCGAACGTCGCGCCGCTTCCCGCCTGACCCGCCCGTCGCGAGCTCTACCCCCCGAGCTTCTTCACGACGCCGCCGAGATCGAGGCCCGTCGCCGCGCGGATCTGCTCCGTCGCGCCGATGGCTTTTCGCGCGAACTCCGACCCGGCGCCGCCGTCGGGCGGGAGCACGCTGAGCTTCTCGATGGAGAGCGAATGATGCGCTCCCGCGACGTGTCCGAGCAACGGCAGGAGATTCTGTAGCGCGAGCACGTCGCGCGCTCCGCTGCCCCCGTTCTGGTAAGCCTCGACGAGCTGCTTCAAGCTGTCGGCTTCGGCGCGCCCGCGCTCGATGATCGACGCTGCCTCGCCGCGCGCGTTCTCTTCGGCGGCGCGCTGTTGGGCGAGCGCCGGTTGCACGACGTCGGCCTCGAGACGGCGCTTTTCCTGCAGCGCGCGTGCCTTCTGGCGCTCGATTTCGGCTCGCGTTTGCGCGACGATCGCGGCGACGCCGCCTCGCTCTTCGCGGATCAGCGCTTCGCGCCGGCTCTTCGCGTCCGCGATGCGTTTCTGGGTCTCTTGGCGAGCGATTTGCAGATCCGCGTCCGTCTTGGCGATTTCGCTCTTCGACCAGTTCGCGGCTTGTTGGACCGCGGCGTCGGCGCGCGCTTCGGCTTCGGCCGTCGCCTGTTCCATGTTGAGCGAGGCGCTGCGGATCCGCCCGATGCTCGCGAGGTAGTTCACCTCGTCGGTCACGTTCTGGATCTTCAGCGTGTCGAGCACGAGACCCATGCGGCTCATGTCGTGCTCCGCTTCTTCGAGCAGCGTCTTCGCGAACCGCTGCTTGTCCTCGTTGAGCTCTTCGGGAGTGAGACTCGCGAGCACGCCGCGCAGGTTGCCTTCGAGCGTCTCTTTGGCGACGTGATAGATTTCTTCGCGCGAACGGCCGAGGAAGCGCTCGGCCGCGTTCGAGAGCAGCGGCTCTTCGCCGGGGAGCTTCACGTTCGCGACGCCCTGGATCGTGAGCGGGATGCCGCCCTTCGAGAAAGCGCCGGTCACGTGGACGTTCACCGTGAACATGCTGAGGCCGTCGTACACCACCCGCGGGCCGTAGGCCTTCGACACGCCCTCCACGACGAACACCTGGTCGCCCGAGCGCGGCGGCGGCCGGAAGTCGAACTTCACGACCTTCCGCTTCTTGGGCAGCT
>DASUTR010000317.1:0-12038 GCA_036374535.1 Polyangiaceae bacterium | reverse complement strand
ATCTCCGAGCCCATCATCCAGGGGGACGGGATGACCAGCGTCCTATCATTGCCAGGGTTGGGGTAATTTCTCGTGCGCAGGTGGAGACACGGGACTTCGAGCGGCGGTGCTCAAAGTGGAGCCGACCAGCAATCTCGGCTTCACGATGCTTCCCAACACACGGGGCCAGCTCCTGACGTCCGGGGATTCGGGCGCTTCCTGCTTCGACTTCGTGAACGGGCGGTACCAAGTTCTCAGCGTTCACCACGGTGGAAGCTCCAATGTTTGCGGCGTAGAGGCGGTCGAGACGGGCGCCGACGCCTTTCGTGACTGGGCGGACTCGGTCATCGATCGGGCGGCGGTCGTCGACGTGCCAAGTTCGACCCTTCGGATCAAGGAGGGGGGCCTCGGTCACGCCTGGAACGTCGCGTACTCGAACGTGATCGCTGCCTCGATGTCCGGCCCGCGCATCGCGGCCCTGGGTTCGGACGGGCATTGCCGCGTCAAAGAAGGCGATTTCAGCAACGAGTGGGTCGACCTGTGGACGGCGGGCGGCGTCACCCAGTGTCTCGTGGCGGGTGATCGCGTCGCAATACGGACGAGTGACGGAACCTTCAGGGCGAAGGAGGGGGCGCTGTCCGGGAGCTGGACCACTCAAGCGTCCAACGTTACGGAGGGCGTCCTGACCGGCAATCGTGTCGGCGTGCGCATCAACAATACCTTCCAAGTGAAGGAGGGCGCGTTGAATGCGAGCTGGGTCGTTCAGCGCACGGACGCGAGCCAGGGTGTGTTGTACGGCAATCGCATCGCCGTGGTGACGACGTCGGGCGCCCTTCACGTCAAGGAGGGATCGCTGAACGCGCCGTTCCTCAATCTGCGCTCCAACGTGCAGCAGGCCGCACTGTCCGGAGACCGCGTCGGCGCGCTCAGCGCCGGGCATTTCTACGTTTTGGAGGGAAGCCTCAACGGCCCCTGGGTGGACGTTCATTCCAATGTCGTGCAGGGAAATTTGTCCGGCAGGCGCATTGGTCTCGTCGTCAACACCAACCCGGGTGGTACCCCCCAGTACCGCTACTTGATCCAGGAAGGTGCCGTGTCGGGCGGCGCTCTGCATCTGCTGACGGCTGCACGGACGGTTCCGCATCAAGCCGTGCCCCTCGTCAAGGTTTCGCAAAGTACCGGCTCGGGTGCGAGGCCGTGCACGGGCATCTGCAACAACCCCTGGGCGATCACGTTGCCCTATAGCAATTCGCAACTCGGCAGCGGCCCGGTCTGCCTCGAAACGTCCACGCCCGTGCAAGGCGGCAATTGCGGGCAGTTCCTCTCCCCGCGGACGTTGCAAGTCAACCAGACCACGATGACCTGCAACGGCGCGAACTGGTCGTCGGTGCCCGAGCCTCGAGCTTTTGGCCACTGCATTACCGCGACCTCGGGTAATCCGTGGGCGCAAGTGACGCTCTGGTGATTCAACGCGGCAAGCTCAGCGATGCTCTTGCCCTGCCGTTTCGCCGATGCGAAGGTCCGCCGATGCAGAACCCGCTCCCCCTGGGTCCGCCGAAGCCGTGCTGAGCCGGTGAGCACCTGCCTTGCCTCCATCGCGGCAAGGCGTCGCTCGAGCTTCACGACGGACTTCGTCCGCCTTCGTATCGCCCCGACGTCGGGCGTTTCTTACACTGCCGAGATCCTCGCGGGAGCCGTCCATCCGGGTGATAGAGTCCCCGCGTAGTGGTTGTTCGTAGCATTTTCGAGATGGGCTGTCTCCGCGCGAGCTTTTTGGTCGCTTCGGGCATCGTCGGCATGCTCTGCGTGACTGCCGGAGTCGCGCACGCGCAGGAGCGGTGCATCGCACGGGCTCAGGGCGTTCCAGGGCTGCCAGGCGCGCCCACCTGGGTTGGTGCCGGCGCGAGGACGGAGCTCGACGACCCGCGCTGGGTGGGCGCGAGTCGTTTCTATTTTCCTCCGGACCTCGATGGGGTGACCGAAGGCTCCGTGCGGGCTCTCGTCGAGGGCACCGTGCTTTCCTTGAGCGTGCAGATCACGTCGGGCATTGCCGCCACGTCGCCGAACACGGTCTGGCTCGGGTTTGGAAAAAACGCCGCCAAGGCCGCGGAAGCCGACGGCGACAGCGACTACTACCTCATTCAGATCCCTCTTGGAGACAACGTCCCCGTCGATGCCGCGGCCGCCCACCCGATCGATCAGAACGCGTTTCGCAGCTTCAACAATGAGGTTCCCGACACCACCTGGACCCAAGATTTGGCGACGCCGTACATCGAAACGGACGTGATTCGCTACTGGGTCGGCGGACCCGGCAGTAACGTCGTCTGGGCCGTCAACTTGAAGTTCGATCTGGCGCGAGTGGGGCTCGATTCGTCGACGAGCGACGCAAGAATGTTCGTCGCCGCGTTCGTCGAAGAGAGTCTCGGAATGGGTTGGGTGAATCAGTGGCCCACGGGCGCCGTGTACGTCGACACGACGATCCCCGTCATGAATTTTACACAAGCCGTCGTCGATCCGGACGCGTGGGGCGACGTGCGAATAGCCACGGTGGCGTCGCCGTGCACCGAAGGCATCGCGCTCGGCCCCACGAACCTGGGCGTTGCTCCGGCGCCCGACGATCGGGTCAACACGCCGGACGGCCCGGACCTTTCGGACAATCTGTATTTCGCGAAGCCCGATTATAACGGTCTGTCCATCGTGACCGGAGCGGTGCAGGCCAGGTTTCGAATCGCGAATTGGAACGACGTCGGTGAGCCCGACGCTCCGTGGGAAGAAATGGCGCAGGCTATTTCGAACGACGCGTCGGGCGAGCTTGCGTTCAGCTGTATGGTCGGGTCGCGCCTCTGCGGCTTGCTGGATTCGGGAAAAGCGGCAGAGCAAGGTATCCTCGTGGAACTCGAAAAGGGGGCAGCGGCAACGGTCGACCCGCTGACGTTCTCGAGCGACAGTGCCTTTCTTTCGGTTCGTTTCTCGGACGACGCGGGACCTGGGGGAGCGGGCGGAACACCCGACACCGGCGGCGCTGGGTCCGGACACGGCGGAACCTCGACGGACGGCGGGGCGGGAGGACGAGGTGACGGCGGGGTGAGTGGAGCGGGACCGAGTGGATCCGGCGGAAGCGCAGGAGCGTTGGGCGCTCGTGGCGGCACGGGGGGTAACGAGGGTGGCGAAGCCGGACACCCGAAGAAGGCGTCGAGTTCGCCAACTGACGATGGTGGCTGCGGCTGCTCGGTCGCATTGAAGACGAGGGCCCCCATCCTCACGCTGCTGGTCTCGATCGCGTTTGCAGCCGTCCGCCGCCGCGCGCGCGTTCACTCGCAGCGTGTCGACGCTACTTGAGGGGGCGAGAGAGAGCCGACGGCGGCGTTACTCGCGAACGCCGCCGTCGAAGGTGTGCAGGAATCGAAGCCCGGTCCGGGTCGAGCCGCGAGGAACGTCAGAGCACGTAGAGGAAGGCCAGCAAGTCGGCCTTTTCCTGTGCCGTGAGGCCGAGCTCGAGCACGATGTTGAAAAATTCGATCGTGTCTTCGAGCGTCAAGAGACGGCCGTCGTGGAAGTACGGGGGCGTCTCTTTGATGCCGCGGAGCGTGAACGTCTTGATGGGTCCGTCGGCGTCCGACATGATGCCGTTGATCATGCGCGCTTCGTGAAAGCGCTCGAGCGCGAGATCGTGGAGCAGACTGTCCGTGTAGTTCGGCGGCGTGTGGCAACGCGAGCACTGCGCCTTTCCGAAGAACAGGGCTTCGCCGCGCCGTTCGGCGCGCGTCGCGAGGGCCGCGATGAGCCGGCCGTTTTCGTCGAGCTTCGGCGCCGGCGGGAAATCCAGAATCTTCTGGAGTTCGGCCATGTGGTGCACCTGCGTGCCGCGGTCGAGGGGGTTTACGCCCTTCTTCGTGGCGAGCACCGGATCTCCGTCGAAGTAAGCGGCGCGTTGCTCGAACTCCGTGAAGTCTTCGACGCTCATCAGCGCCCGCTGCGAGCCGAATATGTGCTGAACGTTCAGGCCCCTGAGCGACGGCGTGTCGATGCGGTTGCGGAACTCCTGCGGGCGGATGTCGCCGACGAGGTGCGTGCCTGCGTTCGTATGGCCGTTCGCGTGACAATCGAAACACGCGACGCCGAGGCTCGGCCGCTCCGAGCGCCGGTCGTCGATCGGGTTGAACTGCTGTTGCGGAAACGGTGTCACGAGCAGCCGGAGACCGTCGAGCTGCTTCGGGTTGAGGAGGCACTTGAAGAGCTCGTAGTAATTGTCGCTCGTCACGAGCTGTCCCTGCGAGACATCGCCGAGATCCTTGCGCGTCGTCAGGAAGATGGGAGCCGGAAACTCCGGCAAGAAGTGATCGGGTAGGTCGAAATCGAGATCGAAACGCGTGAGATCGCGGCCCGTCTGGCGCAGCGTTTCGTCGATGTGAAATTGGGGAAAGAGCATCCCCCCCTCGGGCTGCTTCGGATGGGGCAGCGCCATGAAGCCGCGAGGGAAGATGTCGCGCTCGCGGATCTCTTCGGGCGACAGTTCGTCGTAATCTTCCCAGGTGAGCCCGTCCTGGAGGCGCACGCGGACCCCGCGTTGCACGGGCTTGCCGCGCGTCATCGTCACCGTTCCCGGATCGTCGCGAAGGTCGTAGCGAGCCTCGAGCAGCGCGCGCTGCCGTTCCATCGCGGCCGGCTTTTCGTCGATTTTCGCTTGCATCAACGCTTCGAAGTCGACGTGTTGGTCGCCGCCGCCGTTCATGTCGCCGCACGCCGCGGGCGGCGGCGGGCCGTTCGGCGGCGGATCGGCGAAGCCATCGGCGGGCGACTCCGCGGCCGTGGGCTCCGACGACTGTCGTTCGGGTTCGGTCGGCGGCGTGGCGTTGCAGGCTGCAACACAAGTGATGAGTAATGTCGGGATCGCGCGATTCATGGGCACCTCGGGGTCGCCCGCATTGCATTCGCCGTACCGCCGCACGCGTCGTTGCCGGTGCCGTCGCACGCGCTCCGAGCACGACTGGTTCGTCGCGCCCTGCCCGCGCTCGTTCCCGAGGCGCGGCGCCACGTGCTCCGCACGTTCGCCGTGGCGGAATCGAGTGTGACACGGATGACGATCCGGTCGTAAGCCCGGTCGTACGCGCGTCGCGCCGAGCTCTACCAGCGTCCGAGGTTGTAAAGGGGCGTTTGGCGCTACCAGAGCGTGACGAACGCCGACGCTTGCTGATCCGCTGTCGTGTGAACGCAGTAGCTGTTGTTTCGCGCGGCGGGCACCGAAGACCAATTCTGGCCGTTGCAGGTCATCGTCGTGCCGTTCACCTTCAGAACGCGCGGACTCGTGATGTTTCCGCAGTGCAGGCGCCTCCGGCCCAGACGGCTTTCAGCGGCGGAGCCAGCGTTCGAAAAGCTCCCGGGCGGTGCCCCCCCGCTCGAGGCGGGCGGCGACTTGCTCTCCTTTTGCGTCCAAGTCCACGACGAATGTCAGCGTCGGCTTGCCGTCCCAATAGTAGCGAAGGTCGGCCACTCTATACCTCGTGCTCAGGGGCGGCAGCCCCTCGATGCTCACGACCGGGAAGCGCGCCCACGCCATCGCTTCCTCGAGCGCGGGAGCGTTACGACCTGCGCGATCGGCGCGGCAGTACGGGCTGTCGCAGCGGTAGATGCCGGAGTAGAGGTGACGCCGGAGGTGCAGCGGAGGCTCGCTGTACGTCTCGAAGTCCCGCACCTTCTCCTCCGCCCGTGCGAGCACGCCGACGTTGCCGGCAGCGTGTCCATTGCCGAAGCTCACGACGTAGCGAAACCTCGTGACGCTCAGCAGCTCCGGAAACACGAACACCGCCGCTCCCTCGGGATACGCCGCGCGGACCGTCGTGGTCGCATACTCCTTGAGCCCGATGCGCAGCGCCAGGTAGGCCGCCGCCACGGCGCCGCCGAGCGACAACCAGCGACGATACTGGGCCCGCTTTCGCAGGGCGAGGAGCGCACCGGCGAGGAGCGGCAGCGTGAACAACGGATCGACCACCATCATCCAATCGAGGGCCGAGCGCGCCCCCGTCAGCGGCAAGAAGAGCCGCGTTCCCCAGCCGGTCCACGTGTCCGCGAGCAGGTGCGCGAAGAGCACCGACGCGAGCGAAACCAGGTACACCGGGCGAAAGCGCGCCGGCCGGAACAAGGCCTTGGCGATCCCCGCGGCGGCGAGCGCGACGATTGGCGCTAGGAAGAGCGAATGCGAGAGCCCTCGGTGCGCCTTGAGCATTCGCAGCACCGGGTCGCCCGCCGGCCAGAGGTAGTCGAGGTCGGGCAGCTCCGCCGCGACGACGGCGGCGACCAGCACGGCGCGATCGGTCGGTGTCAACGACGTACCCTGCGGAGCGTCCGGTCTTCGCAACGCACCCAGCGTCAGTCCGAGCAGCGCGTGCGTGAGGGAATCCATCGCGCGTTACTCTGCGCAGACCTTGCGGTACTCTTTGCCGCCGTCTTCTTCGGCGAAGTCGGGCATCGCCGGTGCGTCGCACGTCGAGGTGTAGAGAGCACAGCCGAGCTCAGGGTCACCGAGCCAGAAGTAATCGATGACCGAAGTGCAGCGCGGGCTGCTCCGACACGCATCGAAGCAATCTTCGAGCGACGTCGCACCGCCCAACGCGTAGGTGTTCGGAAAGCCGGAGTACTCACAGCGGACCCAGTCGCCGAGATACTCGAACGTGCAGTTTTCTCCCGTACCCGTGAGCGGCACGTCGATGCACTCCCCGTCGGCCGAACACTCGCCGTGGCCCGGTTCGGGCGGACAGGGGCCGCATTCCACGCCCGTGTTGCAACTCCCCGGATCCCACTGCGACCGGATGGTGTCGAGCTCCGTCGTGTCCGCTACGAACGTGGGGCAGCCACAGCGAAGGTCCGCGGGGACTCGCTTCGTACATTGTTCGTCCGCGAAGGGGTCGCAACGCTTGGCGGCCTCGAGCGCGTCGACGTAGCTCGTCGCCGTGTCGCTGCAGTCCGTGCAGACGCGCATCGTGCAGGCAATGGAGCCGGCCGCGCACCAGCACGTGTTGCAGTCTCGAGACGGCACCGCCGCTCCGTTCGGATACGTGCGTCCGTCGAACGAACACGAGGGCTCTTCGCCGGTGCCGCCCGTGGGGGCGGTTGCGCCCGCGCCGCCCGATGCTTCGGTACCGCCCGCGCCGGCAGCACCGGTTCCTCCGGTTCCGTCGTCATCCCCATTCTGGTGAGCCTCGTGCGAGCGCCCGCCGCAGCCCGCAGCCAAGTGAGCGACGAACGCAACGGCGAAGAGCCCGTGAGCTACTGCGCGCAAATCGCTCTGTTCCACCGTTTACCCAACGAGATTCTAGCCGAGCATTCGCTGTCGTCGACCGACGTCGTGATTTTTGCTCTCGGTGCCGCCAGGCTGGTCGTCGAGGTGGACGGCGCGCACCATCCCGGAAGGTCTCCCGCATACGGTTACAGAGCTCGGAGAGTTCCCTGTCGGCGAGCGGCAGTCGTAACCGCTACTAGCGCACGAGCGGAATGGGAGGACAGGTCAGACCCTCGAACCGGTAATACTTCATCATCACCGTGTCGGCGACGAAGCTCGGACGCTCGAGCGGACCTTCGACGTATCCCTCCACGCTCACTCCGGCGTTCCCCCCGGGCGATTCGCAGAAGGTTTCCGGCAAGCCCGCGCAACCTTCGGACGACCGTTCGCGAGGAACGCGAACGGAAATCTCTTTACCCTTCGCCTGCAGCCGAAACCGGTGCTCGCAGCTCTCGAGCCTGACCAGCGAGCCTGGGACGAGAGCCCCGTCTAGCCGCACACGTAGCTTCTCGTTGCTGAGCCTTTGCCAGTCGCTCAACGCCTCGTCCACACTTTTCGCCCACACGACTTCCGACTTCGTGAATGCAAAGACGTAGACGAGAGCGGAACCTCCGAGACCAAGCGAGAGAAGCAGCAACCGCCGTCCGGTAAGGACGCTCGACCATCCTCTCGCGCCGCCCATCGCGAGCGCTTAGCGCTCAACGTTCCGGGCGGCAAGCCGGCGCTCGCCGGGCAGCTAGGTCGTGCGCTGTCGAGCTCTACGCGGAACACCGGGCGCGGGCGGCCTGCCGGGAGTCGGGAACGGATCCCCGCGCAGCGAAGTTCAGGCCGGTGTTCCATGTCTATCGACGCTCCGGCGCTTGGACAGCTCGGAAATGTCCCGCCGTACGCGCTCACAGAAACTGTGCGCGCCCGTGTTGGGAACGGGGAGCACGGCCAGAAACTCCTCGCCACCCCAGCAGGCGACCGTGTCCGTGAGGCGCTTCGCGCGGTTCAGTCCGCGCATGCCTTGACGTTCTTTGCGGCGCCGTCTACCGAATCTCTTCATGGTGCGTGGTTTCTTCTTGGTCGTCGGCCTTGGCTCGTTTTGCTTCGGATGCTTTCCCTCGCTCGAGGGGCAGAGTGCGGGACTTACGGGGTGCCGGGAATCCGAGCTCGAGATCTCGGACGTGGACAGCTCGATTGGTAGTGAGACGTGGATCGCTACCTGCAATGGTAGGCGTTACGTCTGCAGCCAGCCGACGATGGGTCCGACCGCTTACAACGCGTCGTGTACGGCGCAGAACAGCGGGGAAGAGCGACCCACCCCGAGCAAGCGTGCCCCGGCACCGGAGGAGAGCACGGCAGCGGCGAAGAAGCGCTCAGCGCCGCCCAACGGCGCTGGAGGCTTTCAGTTCGGGCAGTCCCGAGACGACGTGCAGAGTGCGTGCGTGGGCGGAAACTTCGAGTTTACGACCGCTGGTGACAACGGAGCGCGCTGTAGTGGCTTGCTCGCGAATCTTCCGTTCAAGGCGGCGGCGCAGTTCTCGTTCTGTGGAGAAACCGTGTGCAAGATCGCGATTGTCGTCGACACGAGCGAGCTCGGAGCGACGCTGCTGGCGTCTTACAAGCGCATCGACGACGCGCTCACGAAGAAGTACGGCAAGCCCGCCAAGCGCAGCACGAAGCTTCCCGCGCGATGCTCGGAAGACATGGTGAGAGAGTGCTTGAAGGAGGGGAACGTCAGCCTGCAACGAACCTGGGAGTGGCCGACGGCGAGTGTCAGACTTTCGTTGAAGCAACCGGACGGCGCCGCCGAGCCACATTTCGTCGCGATCTACGGCCAAGCGGGCGAAGCGCCGCCGGAAGCGCTCTGATCTTCGCGGCACGCGATACGACTTGCGGACCGGGCTTGCGACCGACCGAAGTTTCGCCTCGGCAGTGACGATCCACCCGTGCTTCAATTTGGGGTCGGATCGTCAAATGGGGAAAGGTAGTCTCGGGGTTCGGCCTTTTTGTGACTCGCGCAAGGGGTCACGAGCACCCTAAGAGGGTGCTCCGGTCGGCAAAGCAGCGTGGGCTTGGTAAGGGCGCCCGCGCGCTTTCGTCCGGCCTTGTCGTCCTGGCTCTCGTTTCGGCGGGGGCGTGCAGTGTCGAGGCCTACCACTTCGTGAGCGATGACCCGGGGCCGGGCAATTGCGCCGAGGGCTCGGGAGACTGCAACCAAGACGAGTCGGACGGCTGCGAGACGCTCCTGAGCTCGCTCGAGAATTGCCGCGCGTGCGGCGAGGTGTGCAGCGACCGCAACGGCGAGCCAATCTGTACGAGCCAAGGCTGTGTGACGGTCTGCATCGACGGGTTCGGCGACTGCGACGAGGAGCCCGCCACGGGCTGCGAAGCCGACCTCGCCGACGACGTCGCACATTGCGGCGCGTGCCGCGCAGCGTGCAGTAACGAGCACGGCCGAACGCGCTGCATCGAAGGCGCATGTGCGCCGACGTGCAATCAGGGTTTCGCCGATTGCGACGGCAATCCCGACAACGGATGCGAAACCGATCTGCTTTCCTCCGCCAGCCACTGCGGCGAGTGCGGCCAGCGCTGCCGCGCCGACAATGCAACGGGGGTTTGCGCGGACGGGGTGTGCGGCGTCGAATGCGAAGGCGGGTTCGCCGACTGCAACGGCGACTTCAGCGACGGCTGCGAGGCCGATCTCGCCTCGCCGGAGACGTGCGGAGACTGCACCACGCACTGCAGCGACAACGGCGGAATCGCTTCGTGCAGCACCGAGGGCGAGTGCGGGATCGACTGCAGCTCCGGCCGTGGCGACTGCATCAACGGAGCGCTCGACGGGTGCGAGACGAACACGAACGCGAGCGTTCGCCATTGCGGTGAGTGCGAAACGGCATGTCCCGCGGACGAGGGGACGCCGGCATGCTTCGAAGGGGTGTGCGGCGTGTCGAACTGTGCCGACCCCAGCGCGGAGTGCGACGGTGACTCAGCCACGTCTTGCGAGACGGATCTGACGGACGATCCGAACAACTGCGGCGCGTGCGGTACGGAGTGTTACTTCGCGAACGCCATCGAGGCGTGCGTGAGCCGGATGTGCCTACTCGAGGGATGCGAGCCCGGCTGGGACGACTGCGACGACGATCCGAGCACGGGCTGCGAGACGGCGCTCGGAACGATTCAGAACTGCGCGGCCTGCGGCAATGCGTGCACGAACGCGCACGGGTCGACCGCCTGTGCCGGCTCACCGGACAGCTTCGCGTGCACGCCCGAGTGCTCCCTCGGGTGGTTCGATTGCGAAAACCCCGACGACGGCTGCGAGACGAACGCCACGATGACGACGGTGCGTGCGACGACGGGCAACGCTCGCGTGCTTCTCTCGTGGGGGCCGGTCGCTGCGGCGACGGGCTACACCGTGCGTCGCGGTACCGCGAGCGGAGGGCCTTACACGGAGGTCGCCACCGGCTTCACCGCGACGAGCTACTTGAACACCGGCCTCATGAACGGCACGACGTACTACTACGTCGTCGCCGCCGAAATTCCGTGCGCGACGGGCCCGAACTCCGGCGAAGTCGCTGCGCGCACCGACGGCCTCATCGTCGCGCACTATCTCTTCGACGAAACATCGGGCACGTCCGCAGCCGACTTCTCGGGGAACAATCGAACGGCGACGCTCAGCGGCGCTTCGTGGACGGCCGGTCGTCATGGCAACGCCGCGCGCATCGCGGGCGGCACTCAGCGCGTCAATCTGCCGTCGAACATCGTTCAGGGGTGCAACGATCTCACGATCGCCGGTTGGGTGCGTCTCACGACCAAGGCCGATTGGGCCCGTATCTTCGACTTCGGCGGAGGAACCAACAACTACATGTTCTTGACCGCTCGACCGCTCGGCGACGAGCTCCGCTTCGTGATCACGACGTCCGGCACCGGGGGCGAGCAGCGGCTCCAACACGGTTACACGTTCCCGACTGCGACCTGGAAGCACCTTGCGGTCGTGCTCGCCGGCAACACCGGCAGACTCTATCTCGACGGCATGGAGGTTGCGCAGAACGCGGGGCTCAACCTGAACCCGTCGAACCTCGGTGGCACGGGAAACAACTGGCTCGGCGATTCACAGTTCCAGGAAGACCCGACGCTCGACGGCGCCATCGACGACTTTCGCATCTCGTGCCGCGCGTACAGCGCCGCGGAGATTACGGCTCTCACCCAGTAGTCACGCGAGCCCGAGCCGCGAGAGGAGCCGTGAGCCGAGCACGCCGTTCGGATCGACTTTTGCCTTCAGGCGGGCGATGCGCTCGATGGTGCCGCGATGCATGGATCGCAGCAGAGCGTCGTCGACGTGCGCTTGTTTGAGCAGCAACACCGGCACGCCGAGCTCCGCATACGCTCGCTTGCTGACTTCGGCGAAGAACGCGCGCGCACGCTGCTCGCCGGGTTCGCCGCGCTGGACGCTGATGCTCACGGTGAACAGGTACGCGCCGCCCGACATGCCGTACGCGCCGTGCAACGGCCATGGGCAGGGCGGCAAGCGAATCATGTCTTGCTGCTCCACGCTCGACTCGAGCTCCTCGAACTCGTCGAAGACCCCGAAATAGAGGTCGAGGAAGGCGTTGCAGCGATCGACGGGGATCACCCAAGTCTGATGGCAAACACCGAGCCAAGGATCGACGCCGAGGGCGCACAGCATGCGCGGAAGCGGTCGCGAGCTCGCGAGGTAGGCGTGCGCGCGATCGTAGCTCCGCTGGTAAAACGAGAACGCGTAGAGGTCGGCTCGAAAGCGCCGGTCGGGCTTGAAGAC